>CALZKX010000276.1 GCA_945788155.1 uncultured Flavobacteriaceae bacterium | reverse complement strand
CTCTTGAAGCTCCAACACCAACAAACATTTCCACGAAATCGGATCCTGATAAAGAAAAGAAAGGCACCTTAGCTTCTCCTGCCACTGCTTTTGCTAATAAGGTTTTACCTGTTCCTGGAGGTCCTACTAGTAATGCTCCTTTTGGTATTTTTCCACCTAAAGAGGTGTATTTTTCTGGATTTTTTAAAAAATCTACAATTTCTTGTACTTCTTCTTTGGCGCCTTCTAATCCAGCAACATCTTTAAAAGATGTTTTTACTTCGGTATTTTGATCAAATAATTTGGCTTTAGATTTTCCTATATTGAAAAGTTGGCCACCAGCACCACCACCTCCACCAGATGACATACGACGCATTATAAAGATCCAAACACCAATAATTAATACAAAAGGTAAAAGTGTGAGGAGGAAATCGCCCCAAAGGTTTTCTTCTATTTTATAATCTACAATGGTAGATAATTCACTGTTTTCGGCTTTAATTTCATCTATTTTATCTTCAAAATTTTGAAGATCTCCCAACTGAAATTGATAGTTTGGTGCTTTTCCAGAAATTGGTAACAACTGTGGTTTTACAGTGTTTTTATGTTCTGCCTTAGAGGCAGCTTCGGGTGTTAAATAGACCCTTGCTTGAATCCTGTTAATGATAACTACTTTTTCTACATCACCATTTTCAAAATATTCGAAAAATTTATCTTGAGTGGTTGGTGCTCCAGTGGTGGAACCCATGCCACCTGAAAGAACTTGAATTCCTAAAAACACGATTATTATGATACCATAAATCCAGTAGGGACTAAATTTTGGTTTTTTTGTATTTAACTTATTATCGTTTGACATGCAATATTTTTTAGTATGTGGTTTTTATTTCGGTTGTTTTGGCATCTCCCCAAAGGCTTTCAATATCGTAGTATTCTCTAATGTGCTTTTGGAAAACATGAACAACCACATTTACGTAATCCATTAAAACCCATTCGGCATTATCGCTGCCTTCTATGTGCCAAGGTTTGTCTTTAGTTTCTTTGCTAACCTTTTTTTGGATGGAATTTACAATGGCATTAACTTGTGTATTTGAAGTCCCTTCGCAAATAATAAAGTAATCACAAACGGTGTTTTCTATGTCTCTTAAATCTAAAATATTAATATTTTGCCCTTTTACATCTTCAATGCCATTTATTATAACCGATATTAAATGGTCTGCATTACTATTTTCTTTCGTCATTAAATTGTTTTAATTTGTGCAAAGTTATTATTTTTTTGGGTCATTATACCTTTAATAATCTTAAGAAAATTATAATTTAAATTTTCTAGCTGTAATGCATATAATCAAACTTAATGCCATTGACTCTACAAATTCGTATTTACGCGAATTAGCTTCTAAAAAACCTTTAGAGGATTTTACGGTTGTTATTACAAAGCATCAAACAAAAGGGAGAGGTCAAATTGGTGCAGTTTGGAATTCAGAGAAAGGTAAAAACCTTACTTGTAGTGTATTTAAAAGAAATTACTGTGTATCTATTGACGATCAGTTTTACATAAGTATGGTTACTTCATTGGCAATTGTTAAAACATTACAATTGTTTCAAGTGCCAAAATTGGTAGTTAAATGGCCTAACGACATTTTGTCAGAACAAAAAAAAATATGTGGGATTTTAATTGAAAATGTCATAAAGCATCAGGATATTGAAGGAAGCATTATAGGTATTGGGCTTAATGTAAATCAAACACATTTCCAAAATTTACCGTTTGCTTCTTCTTTAAAGAATTTAACAGGAACCTTGTTTGACGTAGAAGAACTGTTGGTTGGTATTATTGAACAGCTAAAATATTATTTCAATAAATTAGAACAAGGTAAGCATGATTTTATAAAACGCGCTTATGAAGCATTGCTTTTTAGAAGACTTAAACCTTCTACTTTTAAAGATGCTGAAGGGAATTTGTTTTCTGGGATTATTCAAGGAGTAAATAACAATGGAACGCTTCAAATATTACTTGAAGATGATATTGTTAGGGAATTTGAATTGAAAGAAATTAAGCTATTATATTAGATAACGTTTGGAATATTTGTTGCTAGCGTTTCAATAAATTTTGATATAGGGCCTTTTATCATCATGGCCATCATTGGGTTAAAATTACCTGCAAAGCTTAATTGAATGTTGCTTTGGTCTGCTGATGTTTCAGTAATATCTCCTATTAACGAAAAATCCAGTTTTCCCCCTGCAGCTCCCAATACAATTTTATTTGGTGCAGTAGCTTCTTTTTGTTTTAAAACAATTTCTGGCATCCCTTTTAATGCAAACAAAAACTTGCCTTCTTCTAAAACTTCAAACTTGCTAATGTTTTCTGGCATCAATTTTTCAAAATTTTCAACATTAGTTAAAAAATCAAAAACATCTTGTGCCGATTTATTTACAGATACTTTAGGTGATTCTAAATTCATTGATTATTGTTTATTGGTTGAAGCGTTGATTTGTATATCTATTGTCAAATAGCATTCCATTCACTAGGATTGGCATTCCATTGTGACAAAGTTTCCAATTCGTTTTTGTTAATATAATGAGTGTCTAAAGCTTGTTCTAAGAGGTTTTCGTAATTACTAAGGGTGTGAAGCGTTACGTTTTCTTTTTCAAAATTATTATTTGCAACCTCAAATCCATAAGAAAAAATCGCCACCATTCCTTTTACATTAACTTCGGCCTCTTTTAAAGCTTTTACAGCATTTAAGCTGCTTTTTCCAGTGCTGATTAAATCTTCTACCACGACAACACTTTGTCCTTTTTCAATATAGCCCTCAATTTTATTTTGTCGACCATGTTTTTTTGCTTCAGGGCGCACATATACAAACGGCAGGCCTAAATATTCGGCAACTAAAGCACCAATGCCAATGGCTCCAGTGGCAACACCAGCAATAACATCTGGTTTTCCGTAGTGTTTTTCGATATGTTTCGCCATTTTTTCGCGAATATAATTTCTTATTGGAGGATAGGACAACACAACTCTATTATCACAATATATGGGCGATTTCCATCCAGAAGCCCAAGTAAAAGGATCTTTTGGGCTTAGTTTTATAGCGTTTATTTGAAGTAAAACTTCAGCGGTTTTTTTGGCAGTGTTCTTATTAGCAATCATAGCTGCAAAATTAAGCATAATTTATTTTTAAGGAATGAAAAAACGTTTGAATACTAATATTTTTTTAAAGATGTTTTGCATTGAATTAAAAATTGATATTTTTACAAAGCCTAATACCTTATATACACAATGTATAAAGTTTTTGTCAACGACAAACCAATCATTTTAACGTCTGAAGTATCAGAGGATAAGCTTTACAAAACATACCCTTTAAAGTATGTTGATTTACCCAGAGTGGTTCGTGATTTTCGAAAAACTGAAAATAAAGGAGTTTACTTATATCATCCTAATAAGAAGAAGTTGCTAAAGAAATTTTTAAAAAAATTTCCAAATGTAATTGCAGGTGGAGGAAAAGTAATTAATAATAAAGGAAAGGTGTTATTTATTTATCGAAATAATAAATGGGATTTACCTAAAGGGAGTGTTAAAAGCAAAGAGACTATTGAAGAAGGTGCAATTCGGGAAGTAGAAGAAGAAACTGGTGTTAAAGGCTTATCCATTAGAAAACCATTGGAAACTACGTATCATATTTTTAAGCGCAATGGACGTTATAAAATAAAAATCACCTATTGGTTTGAAATGTTTACCACTTATCATGGCGAGTTAATACCTGAAACAACTGAAGGTATTACTAAAGTAAAATGGCTAGGTAAGAAAAAACAAGCTAAAGCCTTGAGAAATAGTTATGCTAATATTAGAACTTTGTTGTAGTTTTTTGGTGCTCGTTTAATGCCTTCATATAAACTTGTTAAATACTTCGAAAAACTAAGTACAAGTTATTTGTGTTTATGCTACAAAAGCAAGTTCAGCGCAAGTAAACGAAAGTAATCATATTAGCTTTCAAAGATTGATGAGGCTATTTAAAAAGTAATTTTTAGTGTCATATTGAGCGCAGTCGAAATATCTAATATTTAAGATTCTTCTACTATGCTAAGCAAGACAAATTATAGTTCTTCTTTGCTTTTTAGACAGCCTCATTTTTTCTTACAACTATTTTAGCTAATTTAGTTATATGCAAGAAAATTTTCTACACTATATATGGAAATATAAAAAGTTTAATGCAGTTAACTTACAAACAACAGCGCACAAAACAATTTTAATTGTAAATGTTGGCGTTCATAATCATGATTCTGGACCAGATTTTTTTAATGCACAAATATATATAGACGAACAATTGTGGGCAGGAAATGTTGAAATCCATGTTAAATCCAGTGATTGGTATGTCCATAATCATGAAAGCGATAAGAATTATGATAATGTAATTTTACATATAGTTTGGGAACACGATATAGATGTTTTTAGGAAAGACAAAACCGTTATACCAACCTTAGAACTTAAATCGCATATCTCAAAAGATGTTTTATTAAGTTATGAAAAGCTGTTTTCTAAAAGCAACAAGTGGATTAATTGTGAAAACGATTTTCCAGTTGTTGACGATTTTATAATCCACAATTGGCTGGAGCGTTTATATTTTGAGCGTTTAGAACGAAAAGCAAATAATATCGAATTACTCCTAAAACAATCCAATAATAACTGGGAAGAGGTATTGTTTAAAATGCTTGCTAAAAATTTTGGCTTAAAAGTAAACGCTGATGCTTTTTTAAGTTTGGCAAATTCATTCGATTTCTCGGTATTACGACAACAACAACCCAAATTACAAAGCATTGAAGCCTTATTGTTTGGGCAAGCTGGCTTATTAGAACCTGATGTACAAGACTATTACTTTAAAGAATTACAAAATGAATATGGGTTTTTAAAAACCAAATACCAACTCACTAATACTGGAGTAATGCCAATACAGTTTTTTAGGTTGCGACCATCAAATTTTCCAACCATTAGATTATCGCAACTGGCCAATTTGTACCATAAACACACCAATTTATTTTCTAAAATAATTGAATCAAAAACCACTGAAGACATCTATGCTATTTTTAATGTGAAAACATCATTATTCTGGGAAACCCATTATACATTTAACACATCATCAAAAAAATCGACTAAAAAAATAACAAACACATTTACCAACCTTTTAATCATTAATACCATTGTGCCTTTAAAGTTTTTGTATGGAAAGCATCAAGGAAAAATTGTAAATAACATTATACAAAATGTCATACAGCAATTACCATCAGAAAACAATAGTATCGTCAACAAGTTCAATTCTTTAAAAGAAATATCTACTTCAGCTCTACAGTCACAAGCCCTTTTACAATTAAAGAACGAATATTGCAGTAAAAATAAATGTTTACAATGTGCTGTTGGGAGTTCAATAATTTCCTAGATTTAATTACCTTGCAGCATGAACATTTTTTACAAGACCTTACTCTATTTTCAAAAACACGGTTACTACGTATGTCAACGTATTGCAGATCGCTTGGGAATACGAGCCAAAGTGGTAAGAACATCTTTTATGTACTTAACCTTTGTAACCCTTGGGTTTGGTTTTGCACTCTACTTATTTATAGCATTTTGGATGCGAATAAAAGATTTACTATATACAAAACGAAGCTCGGTATTCGATTTATAACCTATGACAAATCCTTTAGTAAAAGTATTTCGGTCTAAAATTAATATTGCAATTATTCTTTTAATTGCAGTACTTATTATTGGTGTATTTGGTTTTAAAATAATGACCGATTACAGTTGGATTGACTCGTTATACATGACTGTAATAACAATTACAACAGTTGGTTTTGGTGAGGTTAAGCCCTTAGATCCCGAAACAAAAATATTTACCATATTCTTAATTTTAACAAGTGTTGTTATAGTTGGTTATGCTATTAAAGTAATTACTGAATATATACTTACTAAAAATGATCTTGAAGAACTAAAACAAAAAAAGATGCAAAAAAAGATTGATGCACTTTCAAACCATGTTATTATTTGTGGTTATGGAAGAAACGGTAAACAAGCAGCCAAAAAGTTGTTGGCTCACAAAAGGTCTTTTGTTGTCATTGAAACAAAAAAAGAAACGGTTGATAAACATCAAAGCGATTTGGTGCCATTTATACTAGGAAATGCAAATGAAGACGAAATACTTTTGCAAGCAGGTGTTGAGCGCGCAAATTGTTTAATATCAGCTTTACCCAACGATTCCGATAATGTTTTTGTAGTACTCTCAGCTAGACAAATAAATAAAAATATTCGCATTATAAGTCGTGCTTCACAGGAAACCACCTACGGAAAATTAAAACTAGCAGGAGCTAACAATGTTATACTACCAGATAAAATTGGAGGTGATCACATGGCATCTTTAGTGGTTGTGCCAGATTTGTTGGAGTTTATCGATAACCTTTCAATAGTAGGTAAGACCAATATAAATATTGAAGAAATTGCTGTGGAACATCTTTACGATACATCTCAAATTAAAACCATTAGAGATTTAGATTTACGTAAAAAAACAGGCTGCAACGTTATAGGTTACAAAAATAATAAAGGCGAATACTTAATTAATCCAGAGGCAGAACAGAAATTAAATCCTAATTCTAAAGTGATAGTTCTGGGACGACCAGAGCAAATACAAAAGCTCAATTCACTTTATAATATAGAAGTGGAGTAGGCTTTTGAGAACGCAGCACTATGTTAAATTACGGTTATACTTTAAAAACTCATTTTTTTTTAGCATCTTGCTAGCTTAAACCAACATTTATAATATATAAAACTAACTAACATTTTTAATTATGAAGAAATACCTTCTTTCAATAGTTGCACTTATTTTACCAATTTTAACATTCGCTCAAGAAGTTCATGAAATGGGTATTGACGAAAAGATAGATCAGGCATTTGGCAATGCAACTGGATGGTTTGTTAATTTCATTTTCTATCAAATTCCATTTTCAGATGACGTTCAAATTTATTGGGTGCTCTTTCCATTGATTTTAGGTGCAACGTATTTCACTTTCTATTTTAATTTTATAAACTTTAAAGGGTTTTTTACATCAATCAATATTGTAAGAGGTAAATATGATGATATTGATCACCATGAAACTATGACTGCTGCTGGTGATTCAACACCAGGAGGTGATGCCATAGAAACGATTGCTATAGAAGGACATGATGGAGAAGTAAGTCATTTTCAAGCACTAACAGCAGCACTTTCTGCAACAGTTGGTTTAGGTAATATTGCTGGAGTTGCCATTGCAGTTTCAATTGGTGGAGCTGGAGCAACATTTTGGATGATTATAGCTGGGTTTTTAGGAATGGCATCAAAATTCGTAGAATGTACACTAGGTGTAAAATATAGAGATATTGAAGAAGATGGAACCGTTTATGGTGGGCCAATGTACTACTTAACTAAAGGGCTAAAATCTAAAGGACTTGGTAAGTTAGGAAAAGTACTAGCAGCTGTATTTGCTGTATTTGTTATTGGTGGCTCATTTGGTGGAGGTAATATGTTTCAAGTAAACCAAGCTTTTCAATTAGTAGAAAATATTACAGGAGGAGAACAATCGTTTTTACATGGTTACGGTTGGGCATTTGGTTTGGTCATGGCTGTTTTTGTTGGTATTGTAATTATTGGTGGTATAAAATCCATCGCAAAAGTAACCGACAAGATTGTGCCTTTTATGGTAGTTATTTATGTAGCCGCTTCTCTATTCGTCATCTTTGTAAACTACGATATGATTGGCTCTGCTTTTATGCAAATATTCAATGGTGCTTTTAGCCCAGAAGGTGTCGCAGGTGGAGCTGTTGGGGTTTTAGTGCAAGGTTTTAGGCGTGCGGCTTTCTCTAACGAAGCAGGTGTTGGTTCAGCCTCCATTGCGCATTCTGCAGTAAAAACAAAATACGCAGCAAGTGAAGGTATGGTGGCATTATTAGAACCCTTTATTGATACGGTTTTAGTATGTACAATGACGGCATTAGTGCTTATTATTACAGGAAACGTGACAGCTGCTAATGCAGGATTAAACGATGCCGAAGCTATATTGCTAACTTCTGGCGCATTCGAGTCAGCTATTTCTTGGTTCCCTTATGTATTAACTATTGCAGTAATTTTATTTGCATTTAGCACAATGATTTCTTGGTCTTATTATGGATTTCAAGGATGGTCTTATTTGTTTGGAAGAACCAAAAAAATGGAATACACATACAAAATCATTTTCTGTATGTTTGTTGTTGTAGGTGCAGCTGCAAGTCTTGGTTCGGTAATAGGTTTCTCTGATGCCATGATTTTTGCAATGATGGTGCCAAATATGGTTGGTATTGTTATTTTGGCACCAAAAGTAAAAAAAGAACTAAAAAGATATATGGATGCTATAAGGGCAACCAAATAACCGCAAAGTAAAATATCATGAAGAAATCCCATTTCAAGTTCACAAAAGGACAACGAAGTGGGATTTTTATATTGTTACTAATAATTGCAGTTTTGCAAAGCCTATACTTTTTTGCAGACTTTTCTTCAAAAGAAGTATCTATTAATCAAGACGAATTAATAGCATTTCAAAATGAAATAGATTCATTACGTTTAGTTGAAAAAGAAACACGACAAACAAAAATATTTCCATTCAACCCAAATTACATTACAGATTATAAAGGCTATACATTAGGAATGTCGCCTACTGAAATTGATAGACTATTAAAATTTCGAGAGCAAAACAAATGGGTAAACTCTGCGAAACAATTTCAAGAAGTTACCAAAGTTTCAGAGTCTTTATTAAACACCATATCACCCTATTTTAAGTTTCCAGAATGGGTAACAAATCCGAAAACAAGTACAAGTTTCAAATATCAAAATAACACACCTAAAACGTTTGATCAAAAAATAAATCTTAACACCGCAACTGCAAAACAATTACAACGTGTAAATGGAATAGGTGAAAAACTTTCTGATAGGGTTATTAAATTCAGAAACAAATTTAAAGAAGGATTTATTGCTGATGTGCAGCTGCAAGACGTGTACGGTATTTCCCCAGAAGTTTTGAAAAGGTTGTTAAATGAATTTACTGTAAAAACACCTCGACAAATTGAAAAGTTTAATTTAAATAATGTTACTATCGAACAACTCGTTACTATTCAGCATATAGATTATGAGATTGCTTATGAAATTTTAGACCAAAGAACCTTGCGCGAAGGATTTAAATCTTTGGACGAATTAACAAAAGTAAAAGACTTCCCAGTCGATAAAATTGAGATAATTAAATTATATTTGACCCTCAATTAATAAGTACCAATTAAATAGCTATGAATTTTAATTATAGTGAAGAGCAATTACTAATTGCAGCTTCAGCAAAGGACTTTGCAGAACAATATATTAGACCAAATATCATGGAATGGGATGAAGCCCAAATTTTTCCTGTTGAGGTTTTTAAAAAAGCTGGAGAAATGGGATTTATGGGAGTTTTTGTAGATGAAAAATATGGAGGATCAGGACTTGGTTACCATGAATACATCTCTATAATTGAAGAAATTTCTAAAGTAGATCCATCAATTGGGTTATCGCTAGCTGCTCATAATTCTTTGTGCACAGGTCATATTTACTATTTTGGAAACGAAGCACAAAAGCAAAAATGGTTACCTAAATTAACCTCGGCCGAGTGGATTGGCGCTTGGGGTTTAACAGAGCATAATACGGGAAGTGATGCTGGAGGCATGAACACCACAGCTGTTAAGGATGGAGACTATTATGTACTTAATGGTGCTAAAAATTTTATAACTCACGGTAAAAGTGGCGATATAGCAGTTGTAATTGCTAGAACAGGCGATAAAGGCGATTCTCGTGGCATGTCAGCATTTGTTTTAGAAAAAGGAACACCAGGATTTACATCAGGTAAGAAAGAAGATAAATTAGGAATGCGCGCAAGCGAAACCGCAGAATTGGTGTTTGATAATTGCCGCATACATAAAGATAATATGTTGGGAGAAGAAGGCGAAGGCTTTATTCAATCGCTAAAAGTGTTGG
>CALZKX010000275.1 GCA_945788155.1 uncultured Flavobacteriaceae bacterium | reverse complement strand
TTGACGAGACATATCTATAATATCTTTCATACTCAATTCCCAAACTGTTTTGTACAATTCCTTGATGTCTTGAGGGATAACATCAATTCCTTGAACAGAACCGTTGGCTCTCATGATTTCTTGTTTAAGGGCATCATTCCATAGGCCAAGTTCAACTAAATCTTCTAACAAATGCTTGTTAACTACAATAAACTCACCAGACAATACGCGACGTGTGTAAATGTTAGATGTATATGGTTCGAAACATTCGTTGTTTCCTAAAATTTGTGATGTACTAGCTGTTGGCATTGGTGCTACCAATAATGAGTTACGTACGCCATTTTTAAGCACTTGCTTACGTAATTTTGCCCAATCCCAATTACCACTTAATTCTTCATCTTTAATTCCCCAAAGGTTATGTTGAAATTCTCCTTTACTTATTGGAGAGCCTTCATAGGTTTGGTAGGCTCCATCTTCTTTTGCTTCTTCCATACTTGCTGTTACCGCAGCAAAATAAAGCGTTTCAAAAATATCTTGATTTAGTTTTTTTGCTTCATCGCTAGTAAATGGTAAGCGCAATTTTATAAAGGTATCTGCTAACCCTTGAATTCCCAAACCTATTGGTCTGTGACGGAAATTAGAATTTTCGGCTTCTTTTACAGGGTAATAATTCCTGTCTATCACCTTGTTTAAATTTTTAGTAACACGTTTAGTAATTCTAAATAACTCTTTGTGATCGAACGTGCCATTGTTCTTCACAAACATTGGTAATGCAATGGATGCTAAATTGCATACAGCCACCTCGTCTGGAGATGTGTACTCCATGATTTCGGTACATAAGTTTGAAGAGCGGATGGTACCTAAATTTTTTTGATTAGATTTTCTGTTAGCAGCATCTTTATAAAGCATGTAAGGGGTTCCAGTTTCGATTTGAGATTCTGTTATTTTTTCCCAAAGTTCACGTGCTTTAATCGTTTTTCTTCCTTTTCCTTCAGCTTCGTATTTTAGGTATAATGCTTCAAATTCTTCGCTATGTGTTTCTGGTAATCCTGGGCATTCGTTAGGGCACATTAGTGTCCAATCTCCATCTTCTTGTACACGCTTCATGAATAAATCGGAAATCCACATGGCGTAGAATAAGTCTCTTGCACGCATTTCTTCTTTTCCATGATTCTTTTTTAAATCTAGAAAATCAAAAATATCGGCATGCCAAGTTTCAATATAAATTGCAAAACTTCCTTTTCGTTTTCCTCCACCTTGGTCTACATAACGTGCTGTATCATTAAATACTTGTAGCATTGGCACGATACCATTAGAGGTTCCATTTGTACCAGCAATGTAACTTCCAGTGGCACGTATATTATGTATTGCTAAGCCTATTCCTCCTGCAGACTGAGATATTTTTGCTGTTTGCTTAAGTGTATCGTAAATACCATCGATACTATCGTCTTTCATTGTTAAAAGAAAACAAGATGACATTTGTGGTTTTGGAGTACCTGAGTTAAAAAGTGTTGGTGTAGCGTGTGTAAAATATTTTTTAGACATTAACTCGTATGTTTCAATGGCTGAGTCTAAGTCGTTTAGGTGAATACCAACAGAGACACGCATTAACATGTGTTGTGGGCGCTCGGCAATTTGCCCATTAAGCTTTAATAAATAGGAGCGTTCTAATGTTTTAAATCCAAAATAATCATACCCAAAATCACGATTATAGATAATAGTAGAGTCTAACTTCTCTTTATTTTCCATAATAACATTATATACCTCATCCGATAGTAAAGGAGCGTCTTTACCAGTTCTTGGATTTACATAGGTGTATAAATCGTGCATTACTTCACTAAACGTTTTTTTAGTGTTTTTATGTAAATTTGAAACGGAAATTCTTGCTGCTAAACGTGCATAATCAGGGTGAGCTGTGGTTAATGTTGCAGCAACTTCTGCTGCTAAATTATCCAATTCGCTAGTAGTTACACCATCGTAAAGGCCTTCAATAACTCTCATGGCTACTTTTACTGGATCGACAAGTTCGTTTAATCCATAACACAGTTTTCTCACTCTAGCAGTGATCTTGTCGAACATCATTGGTTCTTTTCTTCCGTCTCTTTTTACTACATACATAGGTTTTTAAGTCTTTATTGTTTTCTGAAACTTCTTCAGAAAAATGATTGGTTAGTTAGTTTTCAAATAATTAAAGCGGTTTCCTTCTACTTACGTTTTTCGAAAAACGCTTCATTTTTTTGTTAAAATTATTACTAGATTTCCCAGTATTTTGGGAATGATATTTAATTCAAAAATGAATTAAAAGTCGGCGTCAAAGCTAAACTTGTCTTTTTCTTCTTCTTTGTTAAGGACTCCTGCTTTTTGATATTCGGACACTCGCTTTTCAAAGAAATTTGTTTTCCCTTGTAGCGAAATCATATCCATAAAATCGAACGGATTTGTTGAATTATACACTTTATCGCATTCAAACTCAACCAATAATCTATCGGTAACAAACTCTAAATATTGTGTCATTAATTTAGCATTCATCCCTATTAAACTTACTGGTAATGACTCGGTTATAAATGACCGCTCAATATCTAAAGCGTTAGTTAATATTTTTGTGATGCGCTCTTTTGGTACTTTATTTATCATGTGGTTATTGTGCAAATGCACTGCAAAATCACAATGTAGTCCTTCATCTCTAGATATTAGTTCGTTTGAGAATGTTAATCCAGGCATTAAGCCACGTTTTTTAAGCCAGAAAATAGAACAAAAACTACCAGAGAAAAAGATGCCTTCTACTGCTGCAAAAGCAATTAAACGCTCAGCAAAACTTGGAGAGTCAATCCATTTTAAAGCCCAATCGGCCTTTTCTTTAATGGCTGGAAATACTTCAATAGCCCTAAAAAGCTGGTCTTTTTCGACTTCGTCTTTTACATAAGTGTCAATTAATAATGAATATACTTCTGAATGAATATTCTCCATCATTATTTGGAAGCCATAAAAGAATTTGGCTTCGGTATATTGTACTTCGGACACAAAGTTCTCAGCCAGATTTTCGTTTACAATGCCATCACTAGCAGCAAAAAATGCCAAAATATGCTTTATAAAATAACGCTCGTCGTCGCTTAGTTTAGCATCCCAATCTATTATGTCTTGATGAAGGTCAATTTCTTCGGCTGTCCAGAAACTAGCTTCTTGTTTTTTATACCATTCCCAAATATCATGATGCTGAATTGGAAAGATCACAAAACGATCTTTATTTTCTTGTAAAATGGGTTCGGTTTGGTTTGACATAATTGGTTGAAATTTTGAAAATTTGGATTAATAAATTAACTTAAACTCTGGACTAACAAATATTCAAAAAAGACCTTGGAAATGAAAGTCTATTTTATAAACATTGTTAACAAGTTTTTAACAACGAGTGATTGTTTTCCTACATTTAGTAATATTTCAATATTAATTTAACTTATTGATTATTAGGTATTTATAAATAAAATATATTTTGAAACCCTTATAGAATAAGGATTCTTAAAAAATTAGAATTGTAAAATAGCAATGGGAAATTTGGTTTTACTTAGGCATTATTTTTTAGTTAGCTTGCCTTTAAAAAATTTATGGTTTTTGAATATGTTGAATTTGAATAATTGCAGAAAAAAAACACATATTTAAGACATGGTTTCAGCTACTTTTTCTAGCTCATCATACCAATCTTCACCAAACTTTCTAATTAGCGCCTCTTTTACGAATTTATACACAGGCACCTGAAGTTCTTTGCCTAACTGGCATGCATCGTCACATATATGCCAATGATGATAGTTTACGGCTGAGAATTCACTGTAATCTTTAACACGAATGGGATACAAGTGGCAAGACACGGGTTTTTTCCAGTTAACCTCTCCTTGGTTGTAGGCCTCTTCAATACCGCATAAAGCTGTATTATGCTCATCAAAAATTACGTAAGCGCAATCGGCTCCATCTATTAAAGGTGTTTCAAGTTCTCCTTCTTCTGTTTTTATAAAAACACCTTGAGACTCAATGGCATTAATGCCTTTTTTCCTTAAAAATGGTTTTACTTTTGGGTAAATATCTTTTAAAATACTGGCTTCGTGCTTTTCTAAAGGTGCTCCAGCATCTCCATCAATACAACAAGCACCTTTGCATGCACTTAAATTACATACAAAATCTTTTTTAATAACATCTTCAGAAATTATGGTCTTCCCTAATTGAAACATACTACAAATATAATGGTATTTACACAGCAAATGCTATCAAATTGTAAACCCTAAATATTGGCTTTGCTTTGTTATTATAATTACATTTTAAATGCCGAACTTTGCACAAAATTTTAATGAAAGACTTATGGAATTAAATTTTAAAGAAATATTTACTGCTTTTATGGTATTGTTTGCAGTTATTGATATTATAGGGAATATTCCTATAATCATTGATTTAAGAAAAAAAGTTGGACATATTCAAAGTGAGAAAGCTTCAATAATTGCTGGTATTATAATGATTGTGTTTCTTTTTTTAGGCAAGAGTTTGCTGTCATTAATTGGAATTGATGTTAACTCTTTTGCTGTTGCTGGTGCCTTTGTTTTATTTTTTATAGCCTTAGAAATGATTTTAGGAGTCACACTTTATAAAGATAATAATGACAGTGGTGTAACAGCTTCAATTTTCCCATTAGCATTCCCATTAATTGCTGGTCCTGGGAGTTTAACAACATTGTTATCTTTACGTGCCGAATTTAGATTAGAAAACATAATAGTAGCTGTAATTATTAACGTAATTTTAATTTATGTGGTATTAAAAACATCGGCTAAAATCGAGCATATTATTGGTAAAAATGGCATTAACATTATAAGAAAAGTGTTTGGAGTTATATTACTTGCCATTGCTGTTAAATTATTTGCTGCTAACATAAAAGTCTTATTTTAATCATGAAAATTTTTACATATATACTAAGCATCATCGCTTTGGGTTTAATAATTTTTAATCTGACACAAATAGATTATAACGATCCTCTTGGTGATAAAAGCACTGTAGCATTAATTACAATTTTAGCTGGATTATGCACTATTTTATTACTTGCTATTTTAAGAATCTCCAAAAAAATTGAAGCCAAAGTAAAAAAGCGACGCTAATGTTGGATGTTTTAATAATTGGTGCTGGAGCAGCAGGAATGTCGTGCGGTTTGGTTTTAGGGTCTGCGAAGAATAGGCCATGCGTAGTAAATAAAAAAATAGCTGTTATTACCCATCAAAAAACGTCTCATTTACAAACGGCTTTGTTTAACAATGTGCTGGGAGTTTTTCCGGGAACAACTGGAGCTTCCATTCTAGAAAGCGGCAAAAAGCAACTTAAAGATTTGTATCCTCATATTGCCCAAATTGAAAACGAAAAGGTTGGTGATATTAAAAGAGGTTCTAATTACTTTGAGGTTACGACCAATAAGAATAACTATAAGGCAAAAATAGTGGTTGTAGCTGTTGGTTATACAGATTTAATTACAATTGATGGATTAAAAGATTACATTGAACCGCATCCAAGAACTGAAAAAGAAAAAAACAAAATCTGGTTAAAAAACACTGATCACTTGGTTGCTAAAAACCTATATGTTGCAGGTACTTTGGCTGGTTGGCGAAGTCAATTTGCCATGGCTTCTGGAAGTGGTGCTCATGTGGCTACAGATATTCTCACTTTATGGAACGATGGCAAACACACTAAAGTTCATGATAAAATAAATGGCTAATTATTTCCTGCTAGCTCTTTAGCTTTTTCTAGCATTGCATCATTGATATTTAATACTTGCATATGTGCTTCACTACCATATAATTGTTCGGCAAGTGTTGCTTTTATATAAAGCTTAACTTCTTCTCTATAGGCTACAAATGTTATTTTATAACGTGTTCTTTTATTTAAGTAGTCTGTAAAGCGTTCTAATTGTTCGTTGCTAATAATATGGTTTTTTACAAAATCCTCTTGGGATATGTTTTGATAAAGTGTTCTATCTTTATCTAAATCTTCAAAAATAAAATAACTCATAATGCCACTATCAACGATTCTATCAATAGTGCGATTTTCCATTTTCTTATCAATAGGCACAAACACATCGGGAATAATACCTCCACCACCATACACCTCTTTGCCATTTGGTGTTGTGAACTTTAAAGAATCGGCAACAGCAATACTACTAGCATTCGATAGTTCACCATTATCTACTCTCTTATAATATTCGTGGTAATAATCATCATTACCGTTTTCATAAGAGCGCTGTATGGAGCGTCCTGTTGGTGTGTAATACCTTGAAACAGTTAATCTTACTGCGCTTCCATCTCCTAAAGCCATTTCACGTTGTACTAATCCTTTTCCGTAAGAACGCCTTCCTAAAATAGTTCCTTTATCATTATCTTGTAATGCTCCAGCAATTATTTCGCTAGCTGATGCGGAGTTTTCGTTAATAAGCACATAAACTTCTCCATTTTCAAAATCACCTTTCTTTGTGGCAAAATATTTTTCAACCCTTCCTTTTTTATTTTTTGTAAACACAATAAGTTTATTATTTGTTAAAAACTCATCGGCTATTTGTTTAGCAATGTGTAAAAACCCTCCAGGATTATCTCTTAAATCCAAAACCAATTTTGTAGCGCCTTGATCTTGTAATTTATCTAGCCCTTTTTTGAATTCTTTATAAGTAGATTCAGCAAAACGATTGATTTTTATGTACCCTAAATTTTGTGACAACATATAAGAAGCATCAACACTTTTAAGTGGCACTTCACTGAATTTTACTTTAAAATCCAATAATTTTGGTTCGCCTCTTCTATATACTTTTAAGTTAACCTTAGCGTTCTTTTCTCCTTTTAATTTAGCTAAAACATCATCGCTGCTCCAATTTGAGCCAAAAATAGAATCTCCATTGGCTATTAAAATTCTATCTCCTCCTTTTATACCAGCTTTTTTACTTGGACCTCCTTCTATAGCTCTTATAACTGTAACAGAATCTCTATAGGTATAAAAACTTACACCAATACCTACAAAGTCACCTTTCATGTTATTGGTTAATTTTTGAAGATCTTTTTTAGGAATATATGTTGAATGAGGGTCGAGATTGTCTAATATGCTATTTACAGTAACATCTACAATACTGTCTGTATTTATTTCATCTACATATTCGTGGTCTATATAATCTATAAGCCTATTGATTTTATCTTTTTTAGAATTAGATGTAAATAGTCTATCAGATTTATCGT
>CALZKX010000274.1 GCA_945788155.1 uncultured Flavobacteriaceae bacterium | reverse complement strand
GACATTGTCCCCTTGAGGATTATCGAGATAAAAGCGACAGCTTTTGTTGAAGATACCGAGCGAAGCTCATTAGGGGTGTTTTTATTTCAATCAGCTTATAGTCAATGACTTTTATATCGAACTCACATTAATATTGAATAGTATTACAAAAGTCCTTTAAATTATTAAAAGAAACACCAATTATACCTTTATGGTAGGTAGTAAAAAGGAAGGGATTGTTTCAAGTAAATAGTATTCTAATTTGCAATCTCTGAAAATAAAAAAGCTCTAAATGAATAGTTTAGAGCTTTTTTCATATATTTAAGTAAACAAAATTGACCCTAGGATAAAAAAATCCATAATAAATAATGTTTATTAAATACCAACTCTAGATTATGGCAGATGGCTTAAAAATGATACTTGCAATGGCACTTTTTTTTGGAGCCATGTATTTATATTCTTGGTTGCCTGAAATTCTTGAAGCACGACGAGAAAAAAAGCAAGAAAAACAAAAACTACAAAAATTAGCCAATAGAAAAGTCGAAAAACTAGAACTACAAAAATTAAGGGACGAAAAATCGAAAACGGTTGAAGATAGACGCTCAAGAATTAGAGAACACTTCGAGTGGCTAGAAAATATGAACAAACAAATTGATCAAATTAAAAACAAATAAAAATGTTTGTTTATGGCGCATACGATTTTTTTGTTTGTCTAAAATCCAAAACCATAATACAAACGTAAATAGTGTAGTTATTTACAACAGAAGAATTCTTAGTTAAATAATTACATTTTAAAAAACCAAATATAAACACTAAAATCACTAAAAATGAGAAAACTATTTTTAAGTACCGCTTTTATTTTAGCAATAGGCTTAACATTTACATCTTGTAAAGACAAAAAGACTTCAGAAGAAGTTGAAGAAATCACGACTGAAGTTGCTGAAACAACCAAAGATGCTATGGATGATGCAAAAAATGCTGTAGACAAAGCTCAAGAAGCTGGAAATGAACTTATTGAAAATGCAGAAAAAACATTAAAAGAAGCTCAAGAAGCTGCAAAAAATGCAACTGGTGATGCGAAAGCTGCGGCTGAGAAAAAAGTTGAAGAAGCTAAAAAGGCTTTGGAAGACTTAAAAGCACTTTCTAAAGAATCTGTTGAAAAAGCAAAAGATGTTATGGATGATGCAAAGAAAGATGCTGAAAAAGCTACAGAAATGATTAAAAATAAGAACTAATTTAAGTTCAAAACTAATTGATAAAAGAGGCTGTCTAAAAAGTGTCATTCTGAATGAAAATGAAGAATCTCATAAAAATTAAAATGTTGATTTATTGATTATTGAGATTTTTAGACAGCCTCTTTTTTATAAACAAAAAAGCCTTTATCTTTCGATAAAGGCTTTTGTACTGAAGGCGGGACTTGAACCCGCACGGGCTAATGCCCATTGGATTTTAAGTCCAACGTGTCTACCAATTCCACCACTTCAGCATCTTGGTATATTTTAAAAAAAGTTTACAGAGCGAAAGACGGGATTTGAACCCGCGACCCTCACCTTGGCAAGGTGATGCTCTACCCCTGAGCTACTTTCGCAGTTTTTTTAATGAACGTACAATCTCTTGATTGCGGATGCAAATTTAAAACAATTCCATTAATACCAAAGGCTTTTTTATAATTTTTACGCTCTTTTCTTCTTTTGAAGCATACGCTTAATTTCATTGAGCTTCATCAAGGCTTCAACTGGTGTTAAAGTATTAATATCGATGTGCAAAATTTCATCTTTAATATCTTCCAAAAGAGGGTCGTCTAGATTAAAAAAGCTTAACTGCATTTCATCATTTAGCGATTTTACTTTATCAGTCAATTCCTCACTAGAGTGAGATTTTTCAAGTTGCTTTAATATTTTGTTTGCTCTATGAATAACTTGCTGTGGCATGCCTGCCATTTTAGCCACATGAATACCAAAACTATGTTGACTACCTCCTTCAACCAGCTTTCTTAAAAACAAGACATTATCCTTTAATTCTTTGATGGAAACGTTATAATTTTTAATGCGCTCAAAGGTTTCGGTCATTTCGTTAAGCTCATGG
Source organism: uncultured Flavobacteriaceae bacterium (assembly GCA_945788155.1). Classification (GTDB taxonomy): domain Bacteria; phylum Bacteroidota; class Bacteroidia; order Flavobacteriales; family Flavobacteriaceae; genus Pontimicrobium. The sequence goes on along the minus strand of CALZKX010000274.1, from coordinate 1,908 downwards.
TAATGCGTTGCAAATAAGGTTTTAGCTTTACTAGGATGTTCATGCAAATATTCGCTAATGGCCCAAGCTATTGAAATACCATCATAGGTGCTTGTGCCTCGACCTATTTCATCCAATAACACCAAACTACGCTCTGAAATGTTATTTAAAATAGACGCTGTTTCATTCATTTCTACCATAAAAGTTGATTCTCCCATAGAGATATTATCGCTCGCTCCTACTCTAGTAAATATTTTATCTATCAAGCCTATTCTAGCACTTTTAGCTGGCACAAAACTCCCTATTTGAGCCAACAAAACAATTAAGGCTGTTTGACGTAAAATGGCCGATTTACCTGACATGTTAGGTCCAGTAATCATAATAATTTGCTGTGATGTTCTATCTAAAAATAAATCATTAGCAATGTAAGGTTCTCCAATAGGCAACTGTTTTTCAATGACTGGATGGCGACCATCTTTAATATCTAAATCAAAAGAATCATCAATTTCTGGGTAATTATAATTGTTTTCTTTTGCCAATTGAGTAAAACCACATAAACAATCTAATTTTCCTATTAAAGCTGCATTTTGTTGTACGGGTTTAATATAGTTGCCCATCCAATTGACAAGCTCTGAAAATAATTGTTGTTCGATAGCCAAAATGCGCTCTTCGGCTCCTAAAATTTTAGCTTCGTATTCTTTAAGTTCTTCGGTAATGTAACGCTCTGCATTCACAAGTGTTTGCTTACGAATCCAAGTGTCTGGAACTTTATCTTTATGCGTATTTCTAACTTCTATATAATACCCAAATACGTTATTGGACGCTATTTTTAAAGACGTGATGCCTGTAAGTTCACTTTCTCTTTCCAGCATCTTATCTAAATAATCTTTTCCAGAAAATGCTAAGGCTCGAAGTTCTTTTAATTCAGAGGAAAATTCAGAAGATATCGTATTTCCCTTTAAAATATTAACAGGTGCGTCCTCATTCAACGTTTCCTTAATACGTTCTCTTAAAATATCACAAGACTGAATATGTTCGCCAATAATTTTTAAAGCTTCATTATCACAATTACTTGACAATGCTTTAATAGGAATAATTGCTTCCAAAGAGTTTTTTAACTGAATAACCTCTCTCGGATTTACTTTAGCTGTTGCTACTTTAGAAATTAAGCGTTCGACATCACCAATATGCTTCATTTGATGTTGCAGTTTATGTAAAGTCACTTCGTTATTCAGCAAGTGCTTCACTACCTCATGACGTTGCTTAATTTTTTGCACATCTTTTAATGGCAATGCCAACCAACGCTTGAGCATACGACTTCCCATTGGTGAAATGGTTTTGTCAATCACATCCAATAAGGTAACAGCATTAGTATTGGTAGAATTATAGAGTTCTAAATTTCTAATGGTAAACTTATCCATCCACACATACGCATCTTCTGCTATTCGTTGAATAGAAGTGATGTGTTGTAATTTATGATGCTGTGTTTCACCTAAATAATGCATAATAGCACCAGACGCTACGATACCTTCATATAAATCTTCAATACCAAAACCTTTCAATGATTTTGTTTGAAAATGATTGTTCAAGGTTTCATTGGCATAATCGTCTTGATACACCCAATCTTCCAGATAGAATGTATGAAAATCGCTGCCAAACGTTTCTGAAAATTGTGTGCGCTTCTGCTTTTCGATTAAGACTTCACTGGGATTGAAATTTTGAAGCAACTTATCAATATATTCGGCATTGCCTTGAGACGTTAAAAACTCGCCTGTGGATACATCTAAAAATGACACGCCAATATACTTTCCAAAATAAACAGATGCTAAAAAGTTATTCGATTTTGAACTTAACACCTCATCGTTTAAGGCAACTCCAGGAGTCACTAATTCGGTCACACCACGTTTTACAATGGTTTTGGTTTGCTTT
>CALZKX010000273.1 GCA_945788155.1 uncultured Flavobacteriaceae bacterium | reverse complement strand
CGAGTAGTGTGGTTCTTGTTGAGGCATTACGCATTTTAAAAGCTATTGGCTACCAACCAAAACGCACTTTAAAAATGGGGCTTTGGGGAGGCGAAGAGCAGGCGTTTTTAGGTTCGGCAGCTTATGCTAGAAAGCATTTTGGAAAACTAGATGAAAAACCAAACAATGCTTCAAAGAAAATTTCAGCCTATTTGAATTTGGATAATGGTGCTGGAGCGATTAGAGGGATGTATTTGCAAAAAAACGAACTAGCCCGACCAGTATTTCAAAACGTGTTTGTGCCAATTGCTAATTTAAGTGAAGGGACTTTGACCATTGAGAATACCTTGTCGACCGATCATGTAACATTCGATCATTATAACATTCCTTCATTTCAATTTATTCAAGATAAATTGACTTATAATAATGTGACACACCATACACAATTAGATGTATTAGAATATGTGCCAGAAGAAGATATTATGAAAAACGCAGTTATTTTGGCTTGGACCATTTATTCGTTATCTGAAATGGATAGTAAAGTGCCTAGAAAGGTTACAGATTAATTACATTGTTAACAAAACAAACAAATACGACGAGCTAAGTGGTTGGTTTTCTTTAATTAAAAATATAACTTGCTTACTTGTGCTAAACCTACTTTAGTATAACTTGTTTTACATAAGTTGATATTAATACTAAAACTAAAACCAACAATAATGAAAATTAAACTAACGGTACTTTTTTTAACAGCATTATTAATAAGCTGTTCTAATGAAGCTAAAATTGAGAAATTAGCACTATCTGCCAACAACCCTTTTAATGTTGCACTAAATGAACCCATTGCTTATGCAAACGTTAAAGCAGAACATATTGAAGCTTATGTAAATGTAACAATTACAAATGCTGTGGTGGATTTAGATAATATAAAAACCACTGATAACTTAAGTTTTGAAAATACATTTGGAACTTATGAAAGCGTTTCAAATGGTTTAAGAAAAGCATATAGCAATGCTTTTATGCTCAATTGGGTTTCTACAGATTCGCTTACAAGAGCAAAAGGTGTATTAGGATATCAAAAAATAGACTCTTTATTTACTGATATTGGTTCTGATAAAACTTTATACAATACCTTTCAATCCTTTGCAAATTCAGAAGAAGGCACAGCTCTTAAAGGCAATAAAAAAACACTGGTCAATAAAATTTTAGACGGATTTAAACAATCTGGAGTTAATTTAAACACAAAAGATTTAGAAACCTATAAACAACTTTCTGCTGAGATTAGTGAACTATCATCACAATTCTCTAACAACATGAATTCCGCAGAAGAGTATTTAGTATTAAATGAAGCAGATGCCAATGGGTTACCAGAAAATTTTAAGAATACCTATAGATTAGAAAACGGTACATATAAGATTCCAGTAATTAATGCCACTGGTTTAGTGGTAAGCAATGCCGCCTCTAGTAAGGTACGTAAAGCCTATACCATAAAAAAAGCAAATATTGCAGCCGATGAAAATCTACCTATTTTAGATTCTCTTATAAGCAAGAGATACCAATTGGGTAAATTAATGGGCTATGATTCCTATGCTGGCTACAGCTTACAACCTAAAATGGCTAAAACACCAGAGCGTGTATGGGAGTTTATTAATGGCTTGTTGGACGAATCTAAAGCCAAAGCCCTTCAAGATATTGAGGTATTAAAAACTGTTAGAAATGTAGATTTAAATACACCAAATGATGATAGCCCAATTAAACCTTGGGATATGGGTTACTATAATAACCAATTATTAAAAACCAAGTACCAAGTAGATTACCAAAAAATGCGAGATTACTTACCAATGGATGTGTGTTTAGAGGGTATGCTTACCTTATACCAAGAGCTTTTAGGTTTAGAGTTTAAAAAGGTAGAAAATCCTTCGGTTTGGCATGAAGATGTTTCGATGTTTGAAGTATATGAAGGCGAAAAATTAAAAGGACGCTTTTATTTAGACCTTTACCCAAGACCAAATAAAGAAACTTGGTTTTATGGAGTGTCATTAACTTCTGGAAGTCAAATTAAGAATGGATATGAAGTGCCTGAAGCCATGTTGTTAGGCAATTTTACGAAGGCAACAGATGAATTACCATCTCTATTAAGCTTTGGAGAATTAAATACCTTGTTTCATGAATTTGGGCATATTGTAAATATGATGTCTTATGAAGGAGAGTTTTCTATACTCTCTAATACAAAGTCTGATTTTGCTGAGGCGATGTCTCAAATTTTTGAAAACTGGATTGACGATTATGATATTTTAAGCTCCTTTGCTAAACATTACGAAACAGGCGAGGTGTTTCCAAAAGCATTATTTGATAGTAAGCGAAATGCCAAAAACGTATCCTCTGGTTTAGGAGCACAAGGGTCTTTGAGATATGTGCTGTATGATTTGTATTTATACGATAGATACAATCCCGAACAAGCATTAAACACCGATAAATTATGGAAAGATATTGATTCCAAAATGGGAGTTATGGATAACTATATAGTAGGAACACATCCACAAGCCAGCTGGATTCATATCAATACCAATCCAGTATATATGTATGGGTATTTATGGTCCGAAGTATATGCACAAGACATGTTTACGGTATTTGAAAAAAATGGGTTACGAGATACTGAAACAGGTATTAAATACCGAAAACTTATTTTATCAAATGGCGCCCAAAAGGATATTGACGAAGCTGTTGAAGAGTTTTTAGGAAGACCTTCTAATAATAAAGCTTATATTAAGAGTCTTGGGTTGGAGTAATAATGGTGTAAAAAAAATCATTAATGTCCAATTAAAAAATCAAGACCACATCGCTTTTAGAACTAAGAACAAAGACTTG
>CALZKX010000272.1 GCA_945788155.1 uncultured Flavobacteriaceae bacterium | reverse complement strand
TTTTAGAGCTGGAGGAAGTGATAATATATCCTTAATTTTTGATACTTTTAATGATGGCACAAACGCTTTCATTTTTGGCACAAACCCTGAGGGTGTACAACGCGAAATGCTATTATCTGGTGGTGGTGCAGACATAAGAAACTTTAATATGGCTTGGGATACCAAATGGAAATCCAAAACCAAGATTTATGAGACGTATTATATAGCCGAGTGGGAAATTCCTCTTTCTGCATTCAAATATCGTGAAGGCGAAACCAAATGGCGCTTTAATAGTTACCATTTTGATACTCAAGATAACGAACAGAATACTTGGATTAATGTGCCTCAAAACCAGTTTTTCTTTAATCTTGCTTATACAGGCGACATGATTTTTGAAAAACCATTAGGGAACTCAAAATCACCTGTATCCTTAATACCTTTTATAAACGGTATTACCTCTAAAGATTATGAAAACAATGAAACTGCAACCGATTTTAAATTCGGTGGTGACGTAAAATTCACAATTAATAATAGCTTAAACCTAGATTTAACGGTAAACCCAGATTTCTCTCAGGTAGAAGCCGATCAACTTATAACAAACCTAACTCGTTTTGAAGTATTCCTGCCAGAGCTTAGGCAGTTTTTTATTGATAATAACGATTTATTTGCAGACTTTGGAAATGGCAGAGATGCCAATCCATTTTTTTCAAGACGTATTGGTTTAGGAACCGATATAGACGGAAACACTATTGAAAACGATATTATTGCTGGTGTTAGATTAAGCGGAAAAGTGAACAATAACTTACGCATAGGTATTTTAAATATGCAAACCGCTGAAGATAAAGCAAACGAAATTCCTACCACTAACAATACTGTGGTTACTGCACAATACAAAATGTTTAGTCGCTCCAACCTAAGTGTTATGTTTATAAACAAACAACCAATGGGTAATAATTCATTTGTTGAAAATCAAGATAAATATAATCGAGTTTTAGGTATAGATTATAGGCTAGCTTCAGAAGATAATACTTGGATAGGAAAGTATTTTCTTCACAAATCCTTTTCACCAAATAGTAACAGTAAAGATATTTCGGCAGGTGCATCAACCGAATATTCCAGTAAAAACTTGAATGTGCGATTAAGTGGTGTTTTTGTTGGTGATAATTTTAGATCTGATTTGGGTTTTATTAGAAGGACCGATATTTTTAAAATCAATCCGCAAGTTCAATACTCTATTTGGCCTAAAGAAAAAAATGTACAAAAGCATAGCTTTTCGGTTACGCCTATTTTTATTTGGAAACCTGTACTTGATTTTGAAAGTTCAGACTATACAATTATTTCCAGATACGAGGCCAACTTTCAAAATACAGCTCGCTTAAATTTTGAAATGTTCAATAGGTTTACTCGCTTATATTATGAATTTGACCCAACAGGAACAGATGGTGCAGTGCCTCTTCCTGCCAATAAAAATTATTATTATACAAGCTATGGTGTTAGCTACAGATCTGACCAAAGAAATACCTTTTCATACAATATAAGCCCTTCCATAGGAAAATTTTATAATGGCGAAAAGTATTCTATAGGCTCTCAAATGACATGGCGAATTCAACCTCATTTTTCAGGTTCTATACAAATTAATTACGACAAAATTAATTTACCTAAACCTTATGCAAGTGCCAACATTTGGCTCATTGGTCCAAAATTCGATATTACATTTAACAAAGATTTGTTTTGGGCAACTTTTGTGCAATACAGTAGCCAAAGCAACGACTTTAGTATCAACTCCAGGTTACAATGGCGTTTTGCTCCACTTTCTGATTTATATGTAGTTTACAACGATAATTATTTTACGGAGAATGTATTTGCACCAAGAGTACGCGCATTAAACGTAAAACTAACTTATTGGCTCAATATTTAATTATGGGAAACACACCTCTTTTTACCGATGATACCATCGTATTTGGTTTATTAATGTTGGCTTTAGGCCTTATTTTTTACACAGAATCTAGACCATCTGGCTTTTGGCATAAATTTTACAAGATTGTACCTGGCCTTTTTGTGGCCTATATGCTTCCCGCAGTTTTTACAACATTGGGCCTTATTGCGCCAGAATGGGAAACCGTTAACGAAACTGGAGAAACAATAAAACACAGTACAAATTTGTACTATGTTTCCAGCAGATATTTATTACCTGCAGCTTTGGTTTTAATGACCTTAAGCATTGATTTAAAGGCCGTTTTTAATTTAGGTTGGCGTGCATTAATCATGTTTTTTACAGGCACCATTGGTATAGTAATTGGTGGTCCAATAGCTATTTTATTAATTTCCATGGTGTCTCCAGAAACCGTTGGTGGTGTTGGTCCTGATGCGGTCTGGAGAGGCTTATCCACACTTGCTGGAAGTTGGATTGGTGGAGGTGCCAACCAAACTGCCATGTTAGAAATTTATGGGTACAATCAAAAACTATATGGCGGAATGGTATTTGTGGATATTGTAGTAGCCAATATTTGGATGGCTATTTTATTAATAGGAATTGGTAAACGAGACCGTATTAACAAATGGTTGAAGGCAGATACATCTTCTATTGAGGAGTTGAAAGAAAAAGTTTCTTCTTTTGCCAATAAAGTAAAGCGAAATCCTTCACTTACAGATTTAATGATTATAGCTGCCATTGCTTTTGGCACAGTAAGTTTTGCTCATCTAGCATCTGGTTTATTAGCACCATTATTTAATGATATGGTGTCGAATATAGATTCACCTACAACCCGAAATATGTTTACTTTTTTAGAATCTAAATTCTTTTGGATGATTAGTATAGCTACTATTATTGCTATACTCTTATCCTTCACGAAGGCTAAAAATTATGAAGGTGCTGGCGCCAGTAAATTTGGTAGTGTATTTATTTACATTCTTGTTGCTTCCATAGGCATGAAAATGGATTTAACCTTAATTTTTGATAATATTGGCTTAATTGCCATAGGAATTGTTTGGATGTCTATTCATGCTGGCTTATTAATATTGGTGGCAAAACTTATAAAAGCGCCTTATTTCTTTTTGGCAGTAGGCAGTCAAGCTAATGTTGGTGGTGCTGCTTCTGCGCCTATTGTTGCTTCGGCTTTTCATCCTTCACTGGCGACAGTTGGCGTATTATTGGCTGTTTTTGGTTATGCGGTTGGCACTTTGGCTGCAATAGTAAGCACCATTTTAATGGAGTTGGCTGCTGTGAGCTAAAAATATAATTTGTGTCTATTATAAATTTTTATAAGCCATTTAATTATATGATATTTGCTTTCATAAATTTTTATAGATGAAAAATGCATCCATCGTTTTAGTTATACTCCTTATTTTTTCTTGCTCAAAAAAAGAAGCCGATTTAACTGTTACTGGTACTATTAAAGGACTCAAAAAAGGAACTGTTTATCTTCAACAACTTAAAGATTCATCTTTAGTAGTCTTAGATTCAATGGTGATAAATGGTGAACAAGCTTTTACCTTAAAAAGCGACCTTGAAGAACCAGAAGTTTTATTGTTAATGTTAGACAAGAATAGCTCAAAAGAATCGAGAATTGCTTTTTTTGCAGATAAAGGAATTACAGAGATTAGCACGACATTAAAAGATTTTCCTTTTAAACATTCTATTAAAGGATCTTCACAACAAGAAAAATATACTGAGTTTAAAAAGATGATAGCTCAATTCAATAATAAGAATTTAGATATTATTAAAGCACAAATAGAAGCGCAAGTAAGCGGAGATACTGCTGAAGCAAATGCTAAAACCAATGAAGCAAATAGCTTACTTAAGCGTAAATACTTGTATGCCATAAATTTCGCTATCAATAACAAAGATAGTGAGGTGGCACCTTATGTTGCTTTATCGGAAATTTACGATGCCAATACTAAATTTTTAGATACTATTTACAAAGCATTGCCTAAACATATTGCAAATTCAAAATATGGTTTGGAACTAGATACTTATATTAAACAGCGTAAGGAAGAAGACAATCAATAAAAAGAGATCGTCAAAAAAGTAGTAAAGAACTATAATTTGTCTTTCTGAGTACAATCGAAGAATCTTAAATATCAGTATGTTAGATTTTTCGACTGCGCTCAATATGACACTAAAAATTACTTTTTAGATAGCCTATTTTATTATAGTTTATTTATTTTTTCAATCAATGCTCGTCCTCTAGTTTCGAGCTCTTGGTTAATAGCTTTAAAGTGGGCCTTTTTATTTTCTACACTTTTATCATTTACCTTTGCAATTAAGTCGTCAAAAGTGTCAATAGCCTCATCAATAATTGCTTCGCTCTTTTTTGTGTCTTTATCTGTATTGGTATATTCCCATACATACACGGCTTCAATTATGTCTCCTAAAACGTAATTTATATCTTTTTTTAAATTTCTAACGTTTGCCATTTTATTATTAAGTTAATTTCTGCAAAATTACACA
>CALZKX010000271.1 GCA_945788155.1 uncultured Flavobacteriaceae bacterium | reverse complement strand
TTGCTTATTAAATAAATATAATTGGAGTGATCTCCTTCATTATAAATTATTTCATCTTTTTGATACTTAAATACCTCGCCATTATCATAGATATAATTTTTAAAGTCGTTTAATGTTTTAATTTCATATTCATCAGTTTCAGTATCACTTTGGCTTCTATCCCGTTCGTCTTTTAATATGGCTGTTTTTGCCAAACGGCTCTCAATGGCACTAATTAGGTCATCTTCGCTAAAGGGCTTTGTAATATAGTCGTCGGCACCTAAATTCATGCCCTTTCTAATATCTTGGCGCTCGGTTTTTGCAGATAGAAAAATGAATGGAATGTATTTTGTGTTGCTGTTTTTAGATAGTGCTTCCAGCACAGCATAGCCATCTAATTTTGGCATCATGATATCGCATATAATAACATCTGGTATAGCATGTTTTGCTTTTTCGACACCTAATTTTCCATTAGAAGCTCTAATGACATTATAATTTGAAAGCTCTAATAACTCGGCAGTGTTCTCTCTTAAAACTGTATCGTCTTCAATTAATAATATGGTTATCATTATTCTGCTGTATTTGGTATTTCTATAGTGAAAATTGATCCTTTGTGCTCTGTGCTTTCAAAATAAATTTCACCTTTTAAATTCATAATATGGTCTTTAGCAATATTCAACCCAATACCTGTACCTTGGTTCAATAAGGCATTTTCTGCTCTAAAATAGCGATTGAATATGTTTTTTTGATCTTTTAAAGGAATGCCAATACCATTGTCTTTTACTTTAAAAACCGTAGATTCTTTTGTTTGTGTAACATCAATTTCTATAACAGAATTTTCTTCGGAATACTTTATAGCATTATGCACTAAATTGGATAATGCAAGTTCAATGATTTTTTCGTCTTGATGTAGCGAAAGCTCATCAATATTATCTGGGTAATTAATTTGTTGTCCTTCTTTTAGTAGCATGTTTGCATTGTATATTACTTCGTTAACAACCTTACTTACTTTAAATGTATTGAATTTATAATTATATTTTCCTTTATCCAATCTTTCAACAGATAAAAAATCGGTTAGTATATTGTTGAGGTATTGTACCTCATTGGTGATGGTTTTAATATGTTTGTCTCGTTTGTCTTGCTGGTCGTTAGATTTATATTTACTGAGCAGCATGGTTGATGTTAATATACCGCTTAATGGTGTTTTAAACTCATGTGACACTAAAGACAAGAATTTAGTTTTTAACTCGTTGAGTTCTTTCTCTGCAGCCAATGCTACTTTTAGCTCTTCGGTGCTTTTTGCAACAGTTTCTTCTAACTTTTTAGTATGGTTTTTTTGTTCAGTGATATCTAAAATAATGGCAACAAAAACATCTCTTTCGCCTAGTTTTGATAATTGTAAATGCGTTTTTACTGGGTATTGCGTGCCATCTTTTCTATAATGAACTGTTTCGATCTCTAATTTTTCAATATTTTCATTTTGTAAAACATCAATGGTTTCTCTAAGCTCAGCTTCATCCTTAAATGGAGTTATATCTATTGGTGTCATATTTATAAATTCATCCAAAGTATAGCCAAGACTCTTTTGCGCTCCATAATTAACATTAATAAATTTTAATGTTTTGGCATCAAAAACATGAATTTCATTTAGAGACTCATCAAAAATAGTAGCTAGATGATTTTTCTCATCTTCAATTATTTTTTTATTTGTAATATCGTTTAATATCCCAATATAATTTGTGACAATTCCTTTACTGTTGGTTATAGGTGTTATGTGTAATTCATTCCAAAAAAGGGTGCCATCTTTTTTATAATTTCTAAGGGTTGCTCGACAACTCTCTCCTTTGTTAATAGCATCTTTAAGTTTGCTTATGGCTTCCTGTTGCCTATCGTCTCTTTGTAAAAATCTACAATTTTTATGTAATATTTCCTCTTTGGTATAACCAGTTAGTTTTTTAAAAGCTGGGTTAAAATATACAATTGGGTTGTCGGGCTTTAAAGTATCGGTTATAACAATGCCATTGCTAGCAGATTTTAGTGCTTTATTTTTTAACATGAGCTTTTTCTTGATCTTCTTTTTTTCAGTAAGATCATTCATTATAGCCATTATATATTGTTTGTTATATACCGTAAAAGGGTTTAGCTCAATTTTTATGGGGAAAATGTCCCCATCTTTTTTGACACCAAAAATGTCCATGGTGTCGTCTGTCATTTTTCGACGTTTACCTTTCTTTATAAAACCATTAAAATGCGACGCATGATTTGCATGATACTCTTTTGGGATAAGAATACTTATAGACTGGCCTATTAGGTTTTTTTTAAGGTGCCCAAACATTTTCTCAGCCGATTTATTGACCTCCATTATCACCTGGTGACTGTCAACAATAATGACACCTTGAGAAATTGTTTCTAAAAGAATATTAAAAATCTCCTGGTCTTGCCTGAACATGTAATGGAAATTGGATTAATTGAAACATAAAGATACTAAAGTTATGAGCATCAATACTATTTGAAAGGTTAAGTTTTTGAATTATTTAAGGAACTGATTTATATCATAATAATATTAAAGGCAAGTATTTATTTTTATAAAGTTTAATTTTTTAGAAAATGGATACCAAAAAGGAATTACACCATAAATTTTACCAAAACTTGGGTAAATTGTTTTACGCTATTGCTGCTATAGATAATAAAGTAAGAGTTGAGGAGCTTAATAAGTTAAAAGAAACGGTAAAAAAAGAATGGTTAGCAACAAACCTTATCGAAGAAGATGAAAAGACCAACGCTGAACATTCTATTATAAATACCTTTAAATGGCTGCATAACGATAACGAGTATAATGCCAAAACGTGCTACAATAGCTTTTTAACTTTTAAAAATGAACACGAATCGTTATTCACTAATGATATAAAAGCACTTATATTAAAAACAGCCAGAGCAGTGGCTGCTTCTTTTTCTAAAGTCAATAAAGCGGAGTTAATATTGCTGGCTAAATTAAATATGGAACTAAAAAAGCATTAAGTAATGAAGAGTAGTTTTAATAAGATAATCAACTCTGAAACACCTGTATTGGTAGATTTTTTTGCCCATTGGTGCGAACCATGTAAAATGTTGGCACCAATATTAAAACAGGTAAAAGATGAACTTGGCGATGCCGTAAAAATAATTAAGATCGATGTAGATAAAAATCAACCATTAGCATCACAATATCAAGTACGTGGTGTTCCAACAATACTATTGTTTAAAAAAGGCAAGCAAGTATGGCGACAATCTGGAGTGCTCCAAAAAAACGACATCATAAATGCTATAAGATCATACTGACAAACCATCCTATATGATGAATATCATTTTATATAAAAGCGTTCAGCTTTATTTTTGAAGTATTAATTGTAAAATGAAATAATCATGAAAAAAACAATAATTTTACTCATCGCAGTAGTTTTAATTCCTTTTTTTGGTGTCACACAAACTATTGAAAACCTTGATTACATTTCGTCTTTTAACGAAGGTATTGCTGCTATTAAAAAAAATAACCAATGGGCCTTTATAAATAAAGATGGTGATATTGTTGTAGACTTTAGAAATGATTTAATTGCCACTAACTCTAAAGATGGCAATTATCCTATCTTTAAAGATGGAAGATGTTTAATTGTAAACAAAAAAAATGGCATTTCATATTTTGGTTACATAAACACCTCTGGGAAAACAGTTATTGAACCTCGATTTTTAAATGCTACAAATTTTAATAATAGCATAGCAACAGTATTGGAATTAACTAAAGAGGAAACAGGTAAAAATCCGGCATTGGGCAAAAATGTAGTGTTTTACAAATACTTTGAAGTAACCATTGATACTAGTGGTAGTGTAAAAAATTACCTAACTGTAAAGGGTGTTAATGTCGTTTTAGATAAAGATTTTCTCCGTCAACCTCCCAAGTTTACTTCAAAGCAAATTTCAGACAATCTAGTTGCTGTTAAGAATAAAAAAGGTAAATGGGCCATAAAAAAAATTATTGAGTAGAACCATTCATAATGAAAGCAAGCTTAAACTTGGGGAGCATTTCCGGGATAAAAATAATAGTTCACTGGACATTTTACTTTTTAATCCTTTGGGTGGTTTTTGATGAACTGAAACGAGGAGGTACAACCCAAAGTATTTTGTTTAATGTTGCTTTTGTTTTGGCTGTTTTTATGTGTGTTGTATTACATGAACTTGGGCATGCCCTTATGGCCAAACGTTTTGGGGTCAATACAAAAAAAATAACCTTGCTTCCCATTGGTGGTATGGCGAGCTTAGATAAAATCCCTGAGTTACCAAAACAAGAACTTTTGGTGGTAATAGCAGGACCTTTGGTTAATGTAGTCATTGCAGTTTTAATTTACTTAGTGGTGCCCATGAAAGAATTGGCAAATATCAATTTAACCGAAAATTTAGAAACGTTTAGCGAACTTACATTGCAAAACTTTCTACTTTACTTGTTTGTTGTTAATATTGGGCTGGTAATATTTAACATTATTCCAGCATTTCCTATGGATGGAGGTCGTATTTTAAGAGCCTTATTGGCCATGAAAATAGACCGCGTAAAGGCCACGCAAATAGCATCTAGTATTGGTCAAATTATTGCGGTAATTTTTTTGTTCATTGGATTGTTATTTAATCCATTTCTTATCTTTATAGCACTTTTTATTTTTTTGGGAGCTTATGGCGAAAATCAAATGGTGTTGCATTTATCCTTGCTTAAAGGACATACTGTTGAAGATGCCATGATGATAAACATAACAGTATTTAAACCAGAAGACTCAATGGATATTGTTGTTGACAAAATTATCTATGGAACAGAGAATAACTTTGTGGTTGTAAAAGATTCAACCATTGTTGGGTTGTTGTACCACAAAGATATTATTGAAAACTCAAACAAGAATATAATGGTCAAGGATATCATGAATACCAACTTTAAAGTACTCGATGTTAACGACAATCTTAAAAAAGTATATAGCTTGATTCAAAGTAAAAAGACATCGTTTTTCCCTGTTGTAGAAAATGAAAAACTTGTTGGAGCCATAGATAATATTAATTTAAACGAATATATACTGTTACAATCCAAGTTAGCTTATTAACCATGAAATTAGCTCGTATTTTTATTGTCTCATTAATTACACTATCCTGTTCTAAAGAGCAGGATAAAATTCTTCCAACCGAAACAACTTTAACCGAATCGGTCTATTCGTCTGTGACCATTCAGCCAGATAGTCTATACCAAGTTTATGCCATTGTTGCAGGTATATTGGACAATAATTTAGTGGATGAAGGAGCCTTGGTTTCAAAGGGACAAACACTCATTCAAATAATAAATAGTACACCTAAACTTAATTCACAAAATGCAAAGTTTGCTTTGGATTTAGCAAAAGAAAATTATAATGGCAGTGCAGCCATTTTAAGCAGTATTAAAGAAGAAATTACCGCTGCTAAACTAAAATTTAAGAATGATTCCATTAATTATTTCAGGCAAAAAAACCTCTGGGACAAAAACATTGGCTCCAAAGCAGAGTTTGATGCAAAAAGACTAAGTTACGATTTGGCATCAAACAACTTGAAGCTATTGCAAAGTAAGTACAACAGGACAAAAAATGAGTTGCTAACTGCTGTGAAACAAGCCCAAAATAACTATCAAACCTCATTGATTGCTACAAAGGATTTTACCGTTAAAAGTAAAATCGATGGCAAAGTCTATGCCTTGTACAAAGAACCAGGAGAAATTGTTACAACCATGGAACCTTTAGCAGCAATTGGTAGTGCTACCAATTTTATTATCGAAATGTTGGTTGACGAAGTCGATATTGTACAAATTAGCAAAGAGCAAGATGTTTTAACCAATTTGGATGCTTATACTGGTAAAGTTTTTAAAGGAAAAGTATCTAAAATATATCCTCAAAAAGACGAACGCAACCAAACCTTTAAAGTTGAAGCTGTTTTTGATAACCCTCCAAAAGTTTTGTATCCTGGACTTTCAGGTGAGGCCAATATAATAATTGCAACCAAAAACAAAGTGTTGACCATCCCAAAAGCCTACATAATTGATGGTGATAAAGTTAAAACAGATGAAGGATTGGTCACCATAACAACAGGTTTGCAAAACATGGAACTCATTGAGGTGCTCTCAGGAATTACCAAGGATACGTATATTTATAACCCAGAATAATGATAAACTGGAGGGTCATACTAACTATTGCCAAAACTCATTTGTTGACAAAAATAAAGCAAACATCTACAGCAGCTTTGGGTGTTACTTTTGGCATTGGTGCTTACATTACCTTAGTATGTTTTATGACTGGATTAAATGGTATGTTGGACGATTTAATATTAAATCAAACACCGCATGTTCATATTTATAATGAAATTGAACCCTCAAAAAAGCAACCTATTTCCATATATGATAATGTAAAGGAAAGTTTTAATGTGGTGCATTCAATTAAGCCTAAATTAAGTCAGAAAAAAATACACAATGCTTTACCAATTATAAAGTATTTGGAAGAAAACCCAAATGTACGAGGTGCGCTTCCGCAAATAAAAACACAAATATTTTATATAGCAGGCTCCATTGAGTTGGGAGGCAACCTCACAGGCATCAATGCAGTTGATGAAGCAAGACTTT
Organism: uncultured Flavobacteriaceae bacterium; assembly: GCA_945788155.1. Lineage (GTDB taxonomy): Bacteria > Bacteroidota > Bacteroidia > Flavobacteriales > Flavobacteriaceae > Pontimicrobium. The sequence continues at coordinate 1,186 of CALZKX010000271.1, read as the reverse complement.
TTAATATGGGAGATTATATTATAGAAGGGTCGGCCGAAGCCTTGCAAAACACAGATAATGGTATTTTATTGGGTATTGGCATTGCAAAAAAAATGTCTTTAAAAATTGGCGATCGTGTTCAGGTAAGCCCTATAAATGGTGGTATTTTTCCATTGAAAATAGTTGGCTTTTACCAAAGTGGTATTGCCGATTTGGATGCTATTCAAAGTTTTACAAATATTAAAACAGTACAGCGTATTTTGGGTGAAGCCAATAACTATATTACAGATATTAATGTGAAGTTGTATGATATTGAACAAGCAATCCCAATGTCAAAAAAAATAGAGCAGCAGTTCAACCTTACAGCTATGGACATTAAAACCGCAAATGCCCAATTTGAAACAGGAACAACCATTCGAAACCTTATTACGTATGCTGTTTCTATAACATTACTTATTGTTGCAGGATTTGGTATTTATAATATACTAAATATGCTTATTTATGAAAAAATGAATGACATTGCCATACTGAAAGCAACTGGTTTTTCAGGTAAAGATGTGCAACTTATCTTTATGAGCCAAGCAGTGATTATTGGTTTTGTAGGTGGTGTTTTAGGCTTGCTTATTGGTTATGGTTTGGTAAGGTTTATTGATACCATTCCGTTTCAAACAGAAGCGTTACCTACAGTAGAAACCTACCCAATAAATCTGGACCCCTTGTTTTTTGTTATTGGTTTTTCGTTTGCAATGCTCTCAACCTTTTTGGCTGGATATTTGCCATCAAAAAAAGCTAAAAAAATAGATCCAGTAAAAATTATTAGAGGACAGTAAGATGAGTAGTGTATTAGAAGCGAAACATATAAATAAATACTTTAAAAAGCCTGTGTTGTTTCATGTTTTAAAAGATATAAATTTTCAGGTCAATAAGGGCGAGTTTGCTTCTATTATGGGAAAGTCTGGTTGTGGTAAATCAACATTGCTCTATATACTCTCTACCATGGATACAGATTATGAAGGAGATCTTTTTCTAAACAACCAACTTGTAACAGGACAAAGCAGGCAGCATTTATCGTATTTGCGTAACAAGCATATTGGTTTTGTATTTCAGTTTCATTATTTGTTATCTGAATTTTCGGTATTGGAAAATGTAATGCTTCCTGCCAAAAAATTAGCCGAAAAATCACATGCCCAAATAGAGCATGATGCTA
>CALZKX010000270.1 GCA_945788155.1 uncultured Flavobacteriaceae bacterium | reverse complement strand
GAAAAAACAGGCTGTTATTGGATTTTAAAATTAAATTGCCATTGGTTTCTCTTAATTGTTCAAAGCCATTATTTGCTTGTTTAGAGATGAGGCTCCCAAAATAATTATAGGTATATATAAATGTGTCTGTTAAAAGCCAGCAAAAATTGTAATTACTTTCTAAATCCAGTACATTTCCTTCTATTGGAAGGGTTGTGTGCTTTGTTTTATTATTAACGAAATCAAAAAGCTCTAGTTGCTGAGTGTTTTCGTTAAAAACCCAGATGTTATTATCGTTGGCAGGAGAGATTTTAGAGATGATCCTAAAAGGGTTAAGCGTATTAAAATCTATTTTTTTTATCTCGGCCAATCTATTGTCTAGGATTACAACAGTATTAAAATCTTTATAGAACATATAGATTTTTAATGGGTTAAAAACATTTGCAGATGTAATATCGCCTAATTGTATATTGGTGTACTCAAAATTTCCTTTTGTCCCTTTTGAGTAAAAGGTATTGTAGTTAAAACTATACTGCGTTCCAAATTCATCTATCTGGACGGTTTTTTGGTCTATATATTTAGACTTGGATATTTGCTTTACAGGAATTTTTTCTTGGGCGAATAAAGAAAAAGCTATAAAAATAAATATGTACTTAGCGTAATTCATAACAGAATTGAAAAGTACAAAAATCAAACCATTATTAACAAATTAGTTTGTACCCAAAACCACGAACATTTACAATTTGTATGTTTTCATCTTGTTTTAATTTTTTACGAAGCTTGGTTATAAAGACATCCATACTTCTGGCCGAAAAGAAATCGTCGGTTCCCCAAAGTTTGTTTAGAATTAGCGAACGATCTAATACATTGTTTTTATTTTTTATTAAATGAAACAGTAAATGAGCTTCTCGATGTGTTAATTGTACTTTGTTTTCGTCTTTATATTTTAATGTTTGTTTTGGAAAATCAAAAATAAAATCACCTAGTTTTAAAACATCTGAAGTTTTTTGAATTTTTGTTCTATCTAGCAAATTATTAATTCTAACAATAAGCTCTTCCATACTAAAAGGTTTTTTTAGGTAATCATTGCCACCAATTGTAAAACCTTCAACGACATCTTGGGTTTGAGATTTAGCTGTTAAAAAAATAATAGGAACACTATCATCTTCCATTCTAATTTCTTTAGCGAGTGTAAACCCATCTTTTTTTGGCATCATCACATCTAAAACTAACAGTTCTGGTTGCTCTTTTTTGTATGCTTCATAGGCTTTTTCACCATTGCCGCAGAGCAAAACCTTAAAGGCTCTAGTTTCAAGGCTTTCTTTAATTATTTGACCTAAAGCTGGTTCGTCTTCGGCTAATAATATGGTAGTTAGTTTAGGCATAAGGCATGGTTATTTTAAAGGTTGTCCAACCCTTTTTTAATTCTAAATTTATTGTGCCTTCATGCTTCTCAATAATTTTTTTGGTATAATACAAACCAATCCCAAAACCTTTTACATCGTGAGTGTTGCCTTTAGGTACTCTGTAAAATTTCTCAAATATTTTTGGTTTACTGGTGTTAGTAAGTGAATTGCCATTATCTAAAATTGAAATTACAAAAGCATTGCTATGCATAACAAGTTCAATGTTAATTTTTTCGCCTCCATATTTAATGGCGTTGTCTAAAACATTATTTATTGCATTTTCAAAATGAAATATGTCAACCTTAGCTTCAAGGTTATTTAATTCAGAATTAAAAACAATCTCTTTCTCGGTTGATAGTTTGTGTTTGTTTATTAAAGTTTTTATAAGTGCAATTATATTGTGTGTATCTTTATTAAGCTCAATACTTTCACTATCTAAAGCTGCTGTTTCTAAAAGTTTTTCAACCATCAAATTTAATTTAGTGAGTTGATTGCTAGACATGTTTAGATAGGATTGTGTTTTTTCTTTATCATTGATTACATCAAAATTTTTAATACTTTCTAATGCTACTCCAATAGTAGCAATAGGCGTTTTAAATTCGTGTGTAATATTGCTTATTAAGTCATTTTTAACTTCGGCAACTTGCTTTTGGTGCTTAATGATTTTTAAAAGATAAAAGAGACAGCTAATAACTGCTAAAACTAATACTATAGATAATAAGATTCCTGTAAGGCTACGTTTTAATATTTCTTTTGTAGCATTGTTAAAATGCATGGTTAAAATGCTGTTTTTAGGTAAAAAAGTAGATTTTGATGTTGTGCTTAAAGAGGAGGTATTATCAATTACTTCATTATATAATTCTGGCTCATCTTTATTGGTCTTTAGAGATAAACTAAAATTGATGTTCAGGTTTTTACGGAGAATTTCTTGCTTTATCAAAGTATCGATTGAAGCTAAATTTAAAGAGTCTTGAGATAAAGAGATAATGACCTTGGAGGTAAGGATTTTAATATCATCAATAGATGCCGAGTCAAGCCTTTCAATATTTAGGGTTCTAAAATCATTTTTCTTTGATAAATGCTTATTCGAGCCTTGATCGTTGTGTGCTGTATTTAGGAGCGAGTCTGCTTTTTTCCCTTTAAAAATTTTTATGCCATTAGTGTTTTCAACTTCAAGACTGATGGAGTCTAAATTTTTAAATTCTTGTCCGCTAATGTGTAATTTGTTTATAATGCTGTCAAATTTTGTCTCTGAACTAAAAATATCATCTTTTGATGCCATTTCAATAGCAAATCCAACGGTACTTTTTTCTGCCAGATTTGCATAATAGGTTTCAATGGCATTATCTAAACTTACTTGAACATCATTAATTAATTGTTGCTTGTTTGTTTGATAGTTTTTATAATTCCAATATAGCTGGATGCTAATAGTGCCAAGTATTACAATTACTATCACATATAAAACCCATTGAAAATGCTTATTGTTCATGTTTCAAAAGTAAATGTTAAAATGCTATAAAACCAATCGGTTAACACTAGTTAACACTAGTTAACGGTAAAATCGTAAATTGTAAAGCATATTTGTAACATCAAAATTATAAATCAAAAAGAAAATGAACAGATTGACAAAATTATTAGTG
>CALZKX010000269.1 GCA_945788155.1 uncultured Flavobacteriaceae bacterium | reverse complement strand
TTTCATTATTGATTTCAGATTTATTTAACGAACAAGACTTTTATTGGGTAACCAAGTTTGCAAACCAAAACAGTACAAACTATGTAAATCTAGATAATAGATATATACGCCTTGGTTTTAGGTATAAGTTTGGAAACACAAAACTCTCAACTAACGAGCGTACGTCTTCGGTTGATGAGCGTGGACGACTTGGCAACAAGCATTAAATTAATCCCGTCACCTTGCATTAATTGCCTAAAACACCAATGCTTCAGAAAGTTAATTCTTTTAGTCTTGCCACTCCGCAATAAACAAGTTGGTATCGTGCCCACCTCCATTATTCCTATTGGAAGAGAATATTAACTTTTTTCCATCGTTCGAAAAAACCGGAAAGGCATCAAAAGTTTCACCATGTGTGATACGTTTCAGGTTTTTCCCATCAAGATCAATCATGTATAAGTTAAAAGGAAAGCCACGTTCAGCTTCAAAATTTGAAGAGAACAAAATTTTCTCACCGCTTGGATGAAAAAACGGGCTCCAGTTGGCATTTCCTAGGTTGGTTAATTGGCGTAAATCACTTCCATCAGCATTACAAATATATAACTCCATTTCTGTTGGCTGCACTAAGCCTTCAGCTAATAAATCTTTATATTCCTTAATTTCTTCTTCTGTTTTTGGACGAGATGAACGAAAAATTAACTTTGTGCCATCAGGCGAGAAAAACGCACCTCCATCGTAACCCAGTTCATGAGTTATCTGTTTAACATCTGTACCATCAAGATTCATTGTGAACAGCTCCAAATCTCCAGTTCGCATTGACGTAAACACTATTTTATCTCCTTTTGGAGACACAGTAGCTTCAGCATCATAACCAGGTTCGTTTGTTAGTTGAGCTGTAATGTTGCCATCTAAATCTGCTACAAAAATATCATAGCTTTCATAAATTGGCCAAATATATTTACCTTCTCTACGTAAAGCAGCAGGAGGGCATTCGTCACCACCTAAATGTGTGGAACCATATACAAAGTGCTTGTTATCTGGTAAAAAATAAGCGCAAGTCGTTCTACCCAAACCAGTACTTACCATTGGTGGAATAGTTTTATCAAAAGTTTCATCGGCATTCATCAAAAACATTTGGTCGCACTCAACATTCCAATTGGTATTATTTGATTGGAAAATGATTTGCTTATCGTTAAAACTCCAATAAGCCTCAGCGTTGTCGCCACCAAAAGTTATTTGTCGCATAGACTTAAAGTGTACTTCCTCGGGATATATTAAAGAATCTACCCATTGAGTTGTAGCACCAGAATCAGCATCTGTTGCGTTTCCTTTCTTTTCAGATTTACAGGATACTATTAGTAATCCCACAAGTACAATAAGTGTGTTGGTTTTTTTCATAATTTTTGATATAAATGGCATTTAATCCCTAATTTTGCGCTAAAATAAGATTTATAATATGAAAAAAATATCGCTATTAGTTCTTTTTTTGCTGTTAATAGGATGCAAAAAAGAATATACACCAGAAAATAAAATAAAAGAAGATGTCACTTTTTTGGCTGATGACAAACTAGAAGGACGTAGCACTGGTACAGATGGAGAGAAAGCTGCAGCAGATTATATCGCCAAACGCTTCGAAGATTTAGGGCTTGAAGGCAAAGGTACAAATGGTTATTTTCAAGACTTTGCATTTACACCAAAAACCGATCCACATTCCGAAGTTAAATTTACCTCTGTCAATGCCGATGGAACAATAACTGGACGAAACGTTTTAGGGTTTATTAACAACAACGCATCACAAACCATTGTTATTGGCGCACATTATGACCACCTAGGCTATGGAGGCGATGGCTCGTTGCACAGATCGGAAGAAAAAGCCATCCACAATGGCGCTGACGATAACGCTAGTGGTGTTGCCGTCATGATGAATTTAGCTAGTAAACTTAAAGAAACAAACACAAACAACAACTATTTGTTTATGGCGTTTTCAGGTGAAGAAATGGGACTTTTAGGCTCTAATTACTTTGTAAAAAACGCAACAATCCCAACAGAATCTATCAATTATATGTTTAATATGGACATGGTAGGTCGCTTAAAAGCAGATAGCACATTAGCAGTTTATGGCGTTGGGACCTCACCCTATTTTAAGCAAGTTATTAGCTCCAGTAATAATGGATTTAAAATTATTGAAAACGAATCTGGTGTTGGGCCCTCAGATCATACATCATTCTATTTAACTGATATTCCTGTATTGCATTTCTTTACAGGGCAACATGAGGATTATCACAAACCAGGAGATGATTCAGAAAAACTGAATTATGAAGGAATGAATCTTATATCAGATTATATTTTTGATATTATTTCAGATTTAGATGACAACGGTGAGCTTGCTTTCAGAAAAACAAAAAATGAAAGCGAAGAAACGCCAAGATTTAAAGTAGGTTTAGGTGTTGTGCCAGATTATTTATATGATGGAGAAGGCATGCGTATAGATGGTGTTAGCGAAGATAAACCAGCTATAAAAGCAGGATTGCAAAAAGGAGATGTGATTGTGAAATTAGGAGATAGCACTGTTACAGACATGATGAGCTACATGAAAGCCTTATCTGTATTTGAAGCAGGAAACACGACTAAAGTCACTTACCTTCGTGATGGCAAAGAAGTGACTTCTGAAATAAAGTTTTAATTCCATCACAAACCCTTCCCATTAGGAAGGGCTTTAAAAATACATATAGAAAGACTTGATGAAAATTGGCGACATAGAGCTACCAGATTTCCCATTGCTATTAGCGCCCATGGAAGATGTGAGCGACCCTCCTTTTCGTGCGCTGTGCAAGGAGCAAGGCGCTGATGTGGTATATACTGAATTTGTGTCTAGCGAAGGCTTAATCCGTAATGCAGCAAAAAGCGTTATGAAACTCGATATTTACGAAAAAGAGCGTCCTGTTGGTATTCAAATTTTTGGAGCCAATATGGAAAGTATGTTGCAGACCATAGACATTGTTGAAAAATCTAATCCAGATATTATCGACATCAACTTTGGTTGCCCAGTAAAAAAAGTGGTAAGCAAAGGCGCAGGCGCAGGCATTTTAAAAGACATTTGTTTGATGGAGCAACTTACAGCCGAAATGGTAAAGCGCACTAATTTACCTGTAACTGTAAAAACACGCCTAGGTTGGGATCACAATTCGATTAAAATCGTTGAGGTCGCCGAGAGACTACAAGATGTTGGCTGTAAAGCTATTGCAATCCATGGTCGCACAAGAGCTCAAATGTATAAAGGCGAAGCCGACTGGAAACCAATAGCAGAGGTTAAAAACAATCCTAGAATGCATATTCCGGTATTTGGAAATGGCGATATAAATTCTCCCGAAAAAGCCATGCTAATGAGAGATAGCTATGGTTTGGATGGCGCAATGATTGGTCGTGCAACCATTGGAAATCCTTGGTTTTTTAGACAAGTGAAACATTTTTTTAAAACAGGAGAACAGTTACCCTTAGTTTCTTTGGCAGAAAGAGTGGAGGCTGCGCGCAGACACTTGCAAATGGCAATAGACTGGAAAGGAGAAAAACTAGGTGTTTTTGAAACCAGAAGACATTACACCAATTATTTTAAAGG
>CALZKX010000268.1 GCA_945788155.1 uncultured Flavobacteriaceae bacterium | reverse complement strand
GCTGTTCATTTTCTTTTTGAAGTGCTTTAATTCTAGATATTTCGTCTTTAGTTTCCACTTTTACTCTGGTGTTCATTAAATCTTTACGATTATACTTTTTAATCCATTCGTTTACGGTTGTAGGTGCGATAGAGTAGAGTTTACAAAGTTCACTCTTAGTATGTTTTCCAGTGCTAAGTTCGTCTAAAATTTTTAATTTGAAAGGTTCGCTGTAACGTCTAATTACTTTGTCATTTTTGTACATAATGTTTAAAATTATGTAGCCTTTATTCAGGACGGGTCAAAATTAGCCACAACGGCAGTCTGTCTAATAACTCTACCAATTTTTTAATTCATGATCTAAATTACAGAATTAGTTTTAGACTGGTATTAATAATTGATTATTTGTCATTGATTTTAAAAATGTTTGTAAAAAGCTGTAAATTGTTTTTATAAGGACTAAAAGGATATTATAGAATTGAAAGAAAGGGCTATTGTTTGCCTTTACTATGTTCCAAATTCTTTTAAGATTGTAAGCAATGAATACTAATCCGATGTCAGCGCTAGCGCGTTGCTTGGTTTTTTTAGTTGTGATGTGATCAAAGCCCCATTGTCTTTTCATGGTTCCATAGGGATGCTCAACAATAGCTTGGCGCTTCTTGTAGGCTTCGGGATTAAGCAGAACCCTTTTTGCGTTTTGTTCTATATATTCCTGAAATTCGCTTCTTTGAATTACTTTTCCATTTACTATAGATGTGGTGCATAAGTCTCTCACAGAGCAGTTTTTACATGCTTTAGTTTTGTACTGTTTAAAGCGGTAGTTCCGTCCTTTGTACGTGCTTCCATTACTTTTTAACAGATGTCCTTGTGGGCATGTGTAGGTGTCAGTTTGTTTGTTATAGTTAAAGTGTTCTGAATTATAGTTTGGGTCAGGAGCTTGGGATGCTCTTCCAATTCTAGGGATGGCAACCAGTGTTTCAATACCAAGATCGTTTGCTGTTTTAAATTCACTTCCAGTGTGGTACCCTTTGTCATAAAGTGCTGTAAAGGTATTTGTTTTCAAGATGGTTTTAGCTCTTTGTAGCATAAGTCCCATAGCTTTAGAGTCGTTGTTATTAGTTACAAGATAATCAATAGGTATATTGTTCTTGGCATCTACCGTAGATTGAATGCAGTAGGCAACTTCCGTAATATTGTTGCGCACTATCATGTGTTTACTATCTGGATCTGACGTGGATATTTGTGGTTCTCCTGATTCTTTTAGTTGTTTTTCAAGTTGTTCGTATTGCTTTCTCCGTCCTTGGTGTTTGATTATATCTTTTTTAATTTCCTGCTTTTCGTTTTGAGTTTCACTCTGCACTAACGCTTTATTGTACTGCTCTAACTTAGTATCAATGTAATCTAAATGGCGCTGTATTTTCTTCTGATTAAAATTATTTTTCTTGCTGTTTTGTGCTCTAAACTTCGTGCTATCACCTGCTATAAGGGTTGCTCCAATAAGACCAAAATTTCTGGCAATGGTTACCGTGGCAAAAAAGACTTTTTTTATAGCTTTAGGATTGTTCTTTCTAAAATTACTGATGGTGTTGTGGTCTGGAGTAAGCGACTCAAGTAACCACATGACTTCAATGTTTCTACGGCATTCTTTTTCTAGCAAACGAGAAGATCGCACGCGGTTTAGATATCCATAGATGTAGAGTTTTAATAGAACCGATGGATGATAAGCTGGTGGACCGTTTTCAGTATGGTCTTGGCGAAATCCAAGATCGGCTAAATCCAGCTGATTCACAAATTGGTCAATGGCTCTTACGCTGTTGTCTTGGTCAATAGAATCTTCCAAAGAAATAGGGAAGAGGCAGGTTTGTTTTTGGTCTTTTCCAGAGATGTATTTCATACCATTAAGATACAAAAAAGCGAAAACATGACCTTTAGTTTTTTATTAAAAAGTATGAGAAGTTATTAGACAGTCTGACGGTTTTGTATATGGAAAGTTGCGTGTTTGCGTGCGAGGATTTTCCGAAGGAAAATCAGACGTAGCAAACGTGCAACGACCATTGAATTTAGCACAAAACAGCAATTTTTTATATACTGTGTTGTAGCCAGTTTTTATTATTTTTCTATTCCGAAATTTGCCCAATTCAGAGTATTGAAATTTTCATTCCGATAGTTGGTTAATTCCGATTTATTAAACATCAATTCCACTTCATTTTCGGTTCGGTCAAAATTCACAATCCAAGGCGAACAAATTCTGTCAGTCAATTCAATTGATTCGGAAATCGAATTATTTTGGTCAGCCATTTTTCCAATAATTTCAATTCGGTATGAGTTTTTCAGTTTCTCATATTTTGAGATTTCAAATCCATTTTCACAATTCAGAGTTTCGCATATCAAATCCGCAAACTTTTTCCCTTTTTCAAGAGAATTTTGGTTTTCAGTAATTAAAGTTAGTCGAAAGTTCTTCATTTTCTCAAATTGGCTACAACGGTTACGTGCATGAAATGTAGCGGTTAAAAAGTCACTAAATGTCATCTACGGCATTTGCCTTAAAAATATGACAAATACTTTGATTTAATACTATCCCAGCTATGTTTTATGCGCGTTGTT
>CALZKX010000267.1 GCA_945788155.1 uncultured Flavobacteriaceae bacterium | reverse complement strand
CTTTGGTTGGAGGCAACTTGACTTTGCTGCATACCATGTTAGGTTCTAAAACCAGCCTTGACACCTCTGGAAAAATTTTGTTTATTGAAGAAATTGGCGAATACAAATACCATATTGACCGAATGTTGCAAAGTTTAAAGCGAGCTGGTTATTTTGATAACTTAAAAGGACTTATTGTTGGTGACATGAGCAACATGCGAAAAAACACCACACCTTGGGGAACATCTGTTGAGCAATTAATTTTGGATGTGGTTACTGAATATGATTTTCCTGTTTTGTTTAATTTTCCTGCTGGCCATGAAGATGATAATCGCGCATTGATTTTAGGCAGAACTATACAGCTAACAGTTGGTAAAGAGAAAGCTACGGTTGTTTTTGAGAATTAATTATAAATGAATAATCTATAAATTTTGCAGGATGAGATTCCTGCCTTCGCAGGAATTTATGGCACAACATAACGAACTAGGTAAAAAAGGTGAGCAACTTGCAGTAGATTTTCTGCTTACAAATAATTATGAAATTATTGAACGTAATTATCGCTTTGACAAAGCCGAAGTGGATATTATTGCCAAGCAAAAAGAAACCCTTGCCATTATAGAAGTTAAAACAAGATCAACCTCAGATTTTGGTAATCCTGAAGATTTTGTAAAACCAAAACAAATACAACGCCTTGTAAAAGCTGTTGATGCATATGTTACCGTAAACGATTTAGATGTGGAGATTCGTTTTGATATTATTGCTATTGTAAAACAAGGAAGATCTTATAACATCGAGCATATAGAGAATGCTTTTTATCATTTTTAATTTTCGAAGTATTCCTTTAAAGCAATAATATTGTAAGGTTTTGCGAGTATTTTTTTCTCGCTATCTAAAATAAAATATGTAGGTGTTGCACTTATATTATAACTTCTACCAATTTTATTTTCCCATTTTCCTAAACCAAGTACATGCATAAACTCTGGGTACTTAGCAATTTCTTTTTCCCACTGGTAAGCATCATCTTCTAAACCAATGGCTATGACTTTATAGTCCTGATTATTCAAGCCTTTTAAGTATGCTTGCAATTGTGGAATTTCTTCTAAGCAATGTGAGCAGGAGCTGCTCCAAAAAACAACGATGTATTTTTTGGCTACATCTAGATCGTAGATTGAAACAGGTGTTCTTTCTCCATTTTCGTCAACAAGCACATCAAATTCTGGTGCCTTAACGCCTATAGACACACTTTTAAATAATTTAAGGTTATTTACTAATTCAGTATCTTTTAAAGATTCGGCTATTTTAATTAAATAAATGTCGGAAATGTAATTGGCAACACTATCAAAATTTGTATCTACCATTTGCTGCCAAATCACCTCTAATAATGTGCTTTTTATTTCTGGGTGAGCTTTTTTCATTGCTTTAAACACTTCATCGATATTACGTTTGTAGATAGCGACCTCATCATCTTCATCAGGCACCATTCCAAATACATAATTTAACACACGATCAACTAAAAAATTGGAGCTTTGGAGTGTTTCATTATTAAAATCTACGTAATCAAAAAAATGTTTTTTTAGATTGGCTATATACGTAGTAATATCTTCATGAACTGTTGGGACATAAGGCTTATTGGCTTTTATAAAGTTACTTGCTATAGTACCTACAGCCACTTTTTCATATTCTATTTGAGTCTCTTTTTGAGTTTTAAAAATAGCCTGCAACGCTAAGCTATCCTTACTTTCCTGCTTATAAAAATTGCCAATACTTTGGCTAATTAACGACATACTATTTGTGTACGAGTTTACCAAAGTATTTTCTATAGATGCTTTAAAGTTAACGCCTATTTCGGCATTAAATGTGAGTGAAACATCTTCTTTGGCATTATAAATTATATCAAAGTTAAACTCTTCTTGAGGTAAGGCATACACAATTTTATACATGCCTTGGCTTGCTGTAGAGTCTAGTTCAAATTTAAAATCTCCTTTCTCGTCTATTTCAGTGTTTGCTATATATAAAGAACTGGTTGGAGTTATTTTATACAAAACTGCAAAGTTATAGTCTTCTGGAGGCGAAAAATTACCTTTAATGGTGTGTTGAGCCATTAAAAAAATTGGGGAAATAAAGAAAATGAAAATTAATTTTTTCAGCATTATAACTATTTATTATTTAGACCCTTGCTAAGTTTTAGGCCACACTTTTATGTTTTTTATGGTTTCAATAATCAAGCCAAAATAGGTTGTAATACCTGTAAAGCTTTATCGATTGATTTTATATGCTCAAAAGTAAGCAATAATCGTAAACCTTGACGTGTTTGTTTTTCTTTCATTTTACAAGCGGTTGGGTGATTTTGAACGTATTGCAATATTTTTGTAAAGCTAGGGCTTTGGTAAAAACTACTTTGCTGATCTTTTATAAAATAACCTATACACTTGTTTTGTTTCATCACTATTTTTTCAAAGCCTAACTTGGTTGCGATCCATTTTATACGAACACTGTTTAATAAGTCCACTACTTGTGTTGGTAATTCGCCAAAACGGTCAACTAATCTCAACTCAAAACTCTTCAATTCTTCTTCAGTTTTAAGTTCGTTTAATTCAGTATATAAATTTAAACGTTCTGCAATATTATTGATATAATCATCAGGGAATAATAACTCAAAATCGGTATCGATTGTTATGTCTTTAATAT
>CALZKX010000266.1 GCA_945788155.1 uncultured Flavobacteriaceae bacterium | reverse complement strand
TATGGTGTTCTATGCCAAAACGATGTGCTTCATTACGCAATTGCTGAATTATTTTAAGCGTCTCGCTTTTTTTATCTAAATATAATGGAATTGGATCGTTTGGATAGAATAATTCTTCTAAACGTTTAGCAATTCCAATAATGGCAATTTTTCCTCTTAAATTTAAGGCATCTAAACTTTTTAAGGCAGAAGATAATTGTCCTTTTCCGCCATCTATAATTATTAGCTGAGGTAGCGATTGTTTTTCATCCAGCAATCGTTTGTATCGTCTGTAAACCACTTCTTCCATAGAGGCAAAATCGTCTGGTCCTTCAACGGTTTTAATATTAAAATGCCTATACTCTTTTTTATTAGGTTTGCCATTTTTAAACACCACGCAAGCTGCCACAGGATGAGTCCCTTGTATATTACTGTTGTCAAAACACTCAATGTGTCTAGGTTCTTCTTTTAATCGTAAATCGGCTTTCATTTGTGCCATAATGCGATTGGCATGTCTATCTGGATCTACAATTTTTACTTGCTTTAACTGTTCTAATCTGTAATATTTCGCATTTCTAATAGATAAATCTAAAATGTGTTTTTTGTCTCCCAATTTTGGAATGGTCGCTTTTACATCCTCTCCAACATCAATTTTAAAAGGGACATAAATTTCTTTTGATAAGGAATGGAATCGTTGCCTAATTTCAATAATGGCAATTTCCAGCAATTCTTTATCTGTTTCGTCCAGTTTCTTTTTAATTTCTAGTGTATGTGACCTAACAATGGAGCCTAATGAAATCTGTAAAAAATTTACATACGCATAGCTTTCGTCGCTCACAATGGAGAATACATCAACATTGTTTATTTTGGGGTTAACAATGGTTGATTTAGCTTGATAATTTTCAAGAATATCTATTTTATCCTTTACTTTTTGGGCTTCTTCAAAATGCATATCCTTTGCAAGGTCGTTCATTTGCTGTTTAAAACGCTGTAAAGAGTCTTTAAAATTTCCTTTTAAAATTTCTCGAATGGCTTTTATATTTTCTTCATATTCTTCAACTGTTTCTTTTCCTTCACATGGTCCTTTACAGTTTCCTAAGTGATATTCTAGGCATACTTTGTATTTCCCTGCATCAATTTTTTCTTGTGACAAATCGTAATTACAAGTGCGCAATTGATACAAGCCTCTTATTAAATCCAAAAGCGTGTAAACCGTTTTTACACTAGTGTAAGGTCCAAAATATTCACTGCCATCTTTTATAAGTCTTCTGGTTTGAAACACTCTTGAAAAACGTTCGTTTTTAATACATATCCAAGGATACGATTTGTCGTCTTTCAACAGTACATTATATCTTGGTTTGTACTTTTTTATTAAGTTATTCTCCAATAAAAGCGCATCAGTTTCAGTATCAACCACAATATGCTTGATCTTTGCTATCTTTTTTACGAGAATACGGGTTTTTCCATTTTCGTGAGTTTTAGTAAAATAAGAGCTTACTCTTTTTTTTAGATTTTTTGCTTTTCCAACGTAGATTATAGTATCATTTGCATCATAATATTGATATACTCCAGGTAAGGTTGGTAAGGTTTGTAATTGTATTTCTAAAGGAGATTTAGTCATTACTCAAAGGTATATTAATTCCTAGATATTGTAAAAATTCATATAGCTTTTTTAGTATCTTGCGTCAATAATATCTACAATTAATTGCATGAACATTGTTATTCTATCAAGAAATGAAAATTTATATTCAACAAGACGATTGATAGAAGAAGGGGAAAACCGTGGTCATGATATTGAAATTGTTGATCCTTTGAAATGTGACATCATTATTGAAAAAGAAAAACCAACCATTTACTATCAGGATCGCTATTTAGATTATGTCGATGCCATTATTCCACGTATTGGAGCTTCGGTTACTTTTTTTGGTTGTGCTGTTGTACGCCAGTTTGAGATGATGAATGTATTTACTACGGTAACCTCAGATGCTATTATTAGATCTAGAGATAAACTGAGAAGTTTTCAACGGTTAAGTAAAGCTGGAATTGGAATGCCAAAAACAGTATTCACTAATTATTCCAGAGATGTTGAAGAGGTTATTGCTCATGTTGGCGGAACTCCTGTCATCATAAAATTATTAGAAGGAACTCAAGGTCTTGGGGTTGTTCTTGCTGAAACAAAAAATGCCGCCGAATCTGTACTTGAAGCATTTAATGGGCTCCAAGCTCGAGCTTTGGTGCAAGAATATATTGCTGAAGCAAAAGGTTCGGATATTAGAGCTTTGGTAGTCGATGGTCATGTTGTTGGTGCCATGAAGCGTCAAGGTAAAGAAGGTGAATTTCGTTCTAATTTGCATAGAGGTGGATTGGCTGAAATTATAAAACTTAATGAAGCCGAACTAAAAGTAGCAATGAATGCCTCGCATGCGTTAAAACTTCCCGTTTGTGGTGTCGATATGTTGCAATCGGCAAGAGGACCATTATTATTGGAAGTAAATTCAACTCCAGGGCTGGAAGGTATTGAAACAGCTACACATAAAAATATTGCAAGAGCCATTATAACTTATATTGAGCGTAATAGAAACTAAACAATGAGCGAAAAAGATGTTTTAGAAATATTAGGTGAAAAGGTTGCTCTTGGCAAAAGCGCAACTGTTAGTTTTAACGTTGCCAAATTGCATACTCAAAACACCATTGATGTTCCTGTAATTATTGAACGCTCTAAAAAACCTGGCCCAACTATTTTAATTACAGCTGGTATTCATGGTGATGAAATAAATGGTGTTGAAATAGTGAGGCAAATTATTGCTAAAGGCATCAACAAACCTAAAAAAGGAACCATTATTTGTATTCCAGTAATTAATGTGTTTGGTTTTATACATATGGATAGAGAGTTTCCTGATGGTCGTGATTTAAATCGGGTTTTTCCTGGAGGCAAATCTGGTTCTTTAGCAAGTAGAGTAGCTCACAAGCTCATCACCGAAATTGTGCCTCATGCCGATTTAATCATGGACTTTCATACTGGAGGTGCAGATCGGTTTAATTCGGCACAAATACGTATTAAGAAAGGAGAGGTTATCCTAGATGAGTTGGCCGAAGTCTTTGGCTCACCTTTTGTTTATTACTCTAAAAACCTCAACAAAACATTTAGAAATTCGAGTTATAAATTAGGCATCCCAATGTTGCTTTTTGAAGGCGGGAAATCATTTAATATTCATCCAACAATTACTAATACAGGTGTCAATGGTGCTAAGCGCGTGTTGCATCATTTAGAGATGTTAGGCTCAAAATTTAAAGTTTCTAAACCAAAAAAACCTTGTGTGTTCATCTTAGAAAGTAAATGGATTAGAGCCAAATATTCTGGCATGTTTAAAGCTTCAATTGCTATTAATACCAAGGTAAATAAAGGTGATGTTATTGGGCATATTACAGACCCTTATGGGAGTTTTAATCATTTTGTAAAGGCACCTAACAATGGCTATATATTTAATATCAATCAATCGCCTTTGGTGTATCAAGGTGATGCCATTTACCATATTTCTACAAAGCTTACCGAATGACAAAAAAGGAACTTAGAAAAAGATATAAAGTGCTTCGAAATACATTGTCAATTGAAGATATTGATGACAAAAGTTTAGCTATTGCCAATCAATTATTGACGCTTGATATTTGGGATAAATCCTTCTACCATATTTTCTTATCAATTACCGAACATAAAGAAATTAACACAGATTATATTTTGAATATTCTCGCAGGCAAAGACAAGCATACTGTTATTTCTAAAAGTAATTTTAAGACTATTACCCTTGAAAATTATTTACTTACTGATAATACAGTTATAAAACCTAACCACTGCAATATCCCTGAGCCTGTAGATGGTATCCCAATAAAAAATTCAAAAATTAATGTGGTTTTTGTGCCTTTATTATGTTTTGATAAGCAAGGACATCGAGTGGGTTATGGCAAAGGTTATTATGATAATTTTTTAGTTGATTGCAAGCCTGAAATTCTGAAAATTGGTTTGTCGCTATTTGAAGTTGAGGAAGATATAGACGATGTTTATAATGGCGATGTACCACTTAATTTTTGTGTTACTCCTCATAAAGTATATCAGTTTCAATAATTCTCTCTGCTTTTGGAAACGCTCGTTTATTAAACACTAATAACATTCCTACTCCTGAGCTTATTGCCATATCTGCAATATTAAAAACTGGATTAAAAAACGTAAAATAGTTGCCTCCGTAAAACGGAATCCAATCTGGCAAATACCCTTTCCACATTGGAAAATGTAGCATATCTACCACTTTACCATGTAATAAGCCATCATATCCTCCAGCGCTAGGCAAAAAGGATGCTACTTGACCATAGCTGTCATTAAACAAAACTCCGTAAAAAACAGAGTCTATAATATTTCCAAAGGCTCCAGCAAATATGAGGGAAACTGCAGCAATCAAGATTCTTGAACCTTTATTTTTTATGGAACTCCACAGCCAATAACCAATACCAACAATGGCGACCAACCTAAAACTTGTAAGAATAACTTTGGCTGTTCTATCTGTAATGACCGAAATAAAATCACTTAGCTTAGCTCCCCAAGCCATTCCGTCATTCTCTACAAACAAAATACGGAACCAGTTAAATACCTTGATTTCATCACCCAGTTCGAAATGTGTTTTTATGTATATCTTGGATATTTGGTCAACAAGAAGAATTATAATAATTAGAATTGAGGCTTTTTTTAAGGACATAAGTTTTCCCACGAAAGAGGGAATCTATTAGTTAAACTCAAGAGTGTTGTATATTAAAACTATTTCCAAAAATAAAATTATTTTTCTGTTTAAAATATTAAAAATAGTTAAAGAAAAATCGCTTCAAAAAAATTGAAACGATTTGTATATTAAATCTAATCGGATTTATTTTAAAATCGATTAAGAGATTCCTGCTTTCTCAGGAATTTTATTGCATGTTTTTAGCCTCTATGCTTAAAGTAGCATGTGGCACAAGTTCTAATCGTTTTTTATTGATTAACTTTCCTGTTACACGACATACACCATAGGTTTTATTCT
>CALZKX010000265.1 GCA_945788155.1 uncultured Flavobacteriaceae bacterium | reverse complement strand
TTAGGGTTAATACTGCTGCCACAGACGGATTTGCTGTAGCAAAACAATTAGCAAAAGTAGTACAAGATGGCGCTTATGATTTAGTGATTGCTGGACGTGAGTCCATTGATTACAATGGAGGCATGGTCCCAGGTATGTTAGCCGCTTTAACTGATGCCAATTTTGTAAATAATTGCATTAGTTTAGAAGTTGAAGGTTTAAATGCCACAGCTACAAGAGAAATTGATGGAGGAAAGGAAACCGTATCAACAAGTTTACCATTAATAATTGGAGGCCAAAAAGGACTGGTTGAAGAAAGCGATTTACGTATTCCAAATATGAGAGGGATTATGATGGCTCGAAAAAAACCATTAAATGTTGTAGAGCCTACAGAGGCTAGCGCAGAAACTTCTGCTGTAAAATTTGAAAAACCTGCTCCCAAAGGTGCTGTAAAATTAGTATCACCTAATAATCTAGATGAATTAGTAAGCCTGCTTCACAATGAAGCGAAAGTAATTTAATAATCAAATTTCAAGCACCAAATTCCAACAGTTTGCTATTTGGAATTTGTTTTTTGGAATTTATATTTTGAAAAAATATTATGTCAGTTTTAGTATATACAGAATCAAATCAAGGAACATTTAAAAAAGCTGCTTTGGAAGTTGCTTCTTATGCAAAAGCCGTTGCTTCACAAATGGGAACAACTGTCACTGCGGTTACTTTTAATGCTAGTGATGCTTCCAAGTTAAGCAATTATGGTGTAGATAAAATATTAAACATCACAAATACAAGCGAATTCAATGCTAAAGTATATGCCGATGCTTTAAAACAAGCTGCTGAAAAAGTAGAAGCGAAAGTGGTAATTGTAAGCTCAAGTGCCGACTCAAAATATTTAGCACCATTGTTAGCCGTTGAATTACATGCAGGATACGCATCAAATGTAGTTGAAGTGCCAACTAGTATATCGCCTTTTGCGGTTAAACGTACAGCCTTTACTAATAAAGCATTTAATATCACTGAAATCAAAACAGATGTAAAAGTTGTTGGAGTTTCCAGTAATTCTTATGGATTAATAGAAAATTCAGGAAGCGCAACAGTTGAAGATTTTTCACCAAATTTAAAAACCTCTAACACCAAAGTGCAATCGATAGACAAAGCTTCAGATAAAGTATCTATTGCAGATGCCGATATAGTAGTGTCTGGTGGACGTGGCTTAAAAGGCCCTGAAAATTGGGAAATGATTGAAGAATTAGCCGACGTACTTGGTGCTGCAACAGCTTGCTCAAAACCAGTATCGGACTTAGGTTGGCGACCACATAGCGAACATGTTGGTCAAACAGGAAAACCAGTGGCTTCAAACTTATACATTGCCATAGGTATCTCTGGAGCCATCCAACATCTTGCAGGCGTTAATGCCTCAAAAGTAAAAGTGGTTATCAATACCGATCCTGAAGCACCATTCTTTAAGGCCGCAGATTATGGTGTTGTTGGCGATGCTTTTGAAGTTGTTCCGCAATTAATTGAAAAATTAAAAGAATTTAAAGCACAAAACGCATAATTTTTTTAACTTTAAATATCCAAGAACTGTTTAATTCCCCTTTAAAATGACCTTAACTTTTCAAATTTCCAACTTTTAGCGAAGTTTGGAGTTAGTTTGTCTTAATTCTACCTTTGGTAGTTGGTAAAGTCTAAATTTAAACAGTTCTTTGTGTTATAAAATCATGAGTTTAGTACGACTTAATATAAAAGGAATCTCTTATAGCCAAACCCAAAATGGTGCTTATGCACTCATATTGAGTGAAGTGGATGGGGATCGAAAACTTCCAATAGTTATTGGTGCATTTGAAGCACAGTCTATTGCTATTGCTTTAGAAAAAGAAATAAAACCTCCAAGGCCTTTAACTCACGATTTATTTAAAAATTTCTCCGACAGGTTTGACATTGTTATCAAGCAAGTTATCATTCACAAATTAGTGGACGGTGTTTTTTATTCCAGCCTGATTTGTGAACGCGACAAAATTGAAGAAATAATTGATGCTCGTACTAGTGATGCTATTGCATTGGCTTTACGCTTTCAAGCACCAATATTTACTTACAAGAACATCCTTGATAAAGCCGGTATTTATTTAAAAGTAAACAAAGAAGAAGACCATAAAGCCGATAATATTTTGGTTGATGAAGTCCTTGCAGAAGAAATTGAAACTTCAGCCGGAAAAGACAACTTTAAAGGAAAAACATTGAAAGAGCTTCAAAAAATGTTAGATCAAGCTGTAGCTAATGAAGATTATGAAACTGCTGCCAGAATAAGGGACGAAATCTCAAAACGATAGATATCTCTTTAATACAGCACCATAACAAAATAAATCCTTATCTTGCTTTTTCATTTTTACAAATGCAAAACCAACATAAGTTCCCATTGTTTTTAAATTTTCCTATATGAAAAAATATCTTTTAGCTGCTATAGCTATTTTTTTTATTGTGTCTCCAACTTTTGCACAAGACATATCAACAAATATAGTTCCTAGTCAAGGGTTTTCCGCAGGCAGCTTAATGCGTGGCGTTTTAGGAATGTTGGCCTTACTAATCATTTCCATTTTACTCAGTAAAAACAAAAAAGCCATTAATTGGAGAACTGTTGGATTTGGATTAGCAGCGCAATTATTATTAGCAATAGGTGTATTAAAAGTCCCTTTTATACAAGCGATATTTGAATGGGTAGGCGGTATTTTTGTAAGCATACTAAATTTTACAATGGCAGGAACAGAGTTCTTGTTTAATTCATTTATTTCAAACCAACTTGATAGTTCCCTTGTTAATTTTGCAATTACCATACTACCTACAATCATATTTTTTTCGGCCTTAACTTCGGTGCTATTCTATCTTGGTATTATACAAAAAATTGTCAAAGGGCTTGCTTGGATGCTTACCAAATTGCTTCAAATTTCAGGTGCTGAAAGTTTAAGTGTTGCAGGAAATATCTTTTTAGGACAAACAGAGTCCCCTTTAATGATTAAAGCCTATTTAGAAAAAATGAATCGTTCAGAAATCCTATTAGTAATGATAGGTGGTATGGCCACAGTTGCTGGCGGTGTATTAGCAGCTTATATAAAGTTTCTTGGAGCAGGAGATCCTGTTATGGAAATTTTTTACGCCAAGCATTTATTAGCCGCTTCGGTAATGGCAGCACCAGGTGCTATTGTGATTTCTAAAATTCTTTATCCGCAAAC
Source organism: uncultured Flavobacteriaceae bacterium (assembly GCA_945788155.1). Classification (GTDB taxonomy): domain Bacteria; phylum Bacteroidota; class Bacteroidia; order Flavobacteriales; family Flavobacteriaceae; genus Pontimicrobium. Next base: position 7,735 of record CALZKX010000265.1, on the reverse strand, counting down.
AGAAACCATAAACTCCGAAATAAAAGTAACCCAAGAAAATATTGGTTCCAATATTTTAGATGCTATCGCTAATGGAACTACCGAAGGTTTAAAACTTGCGGTAAACGTTGGTGCCATGTTATTGGTTTTTCTGGCCTTTATTGCCATGGTAAACGGCATTTTAGGTTGGGTTGGAGATGTCACGACAATTAATACCTGGATCGCTAACAAAACCACCTATCCTGAACTTTCGCTAGAGTTTTTATTAGGTTATGCCTTTGCTCCTTTAATGTGGCTTATTGGTATAGCCAAAGAAGACATGGCTCTTATGGGACAATTACTAGGTATTAAATTAGTAGCTAGTGAATTTGTAGGTTATATACAACTTGCCGATTTAAAGAATGTAGCAAATGTAATTCACCTTAATTACGAAAAATCCATTATTATGGCGACTTATATGCTTTGCGGATTTGCAAATTTTGCCTCTATTGGTATTCAAATTGGAGGTATTGGCTCTTTGGCTCCAGGACAGCGTAAAACCCTATCGGAGTTTGGGTTAAAAGCTTTGATTGGCGGCACAATTGCCTCATTGTTATCTGCTACGATTGCAGGAATGATAATTGGGTAATAAATTTCTGAGAAAGCAAAAACTCATATATAGTTAATAACTTTTTATATAATTTCAATAGCCTATCAATTCTACTTGATGCTATTTTTTTATTTTTAAACCCTGACAAATTTTGTCATGCTGAGCGCAGTCGAAGCATCTATATCAAGAAATTCAATACTGCCATTAAAAATCAAGTTTAATTTAAAGAGATTCCCACTTTCGTAGGAAATATTTATGAAACAATATCACGACCTTGTAAAACACGTTTTAGAAAACGGAAACGAGAAAGCAGACAGAACAGGAACTGGAACTAAAAGTGTATTTGGCTATCAAATGCGCTTTGATTTAAGTGAAGGGTTTCCTATGGTTACTACTAAAAAATTACACTTAAAATCTATTGTATATGAATTACTTTGGTTTCTAAAAGGTGATACCAACATTAATTACCTTACAGAAAATGACGTAAGGATTTGGAATGAGTGGGCTGATGACAGCGGTGATTTAGGCCCAGTTTATGGACACCAATGGCGTAACTGGAATAGTGATGAAATTGACCAAATAAAAGAAGTTATTAATACTTTAAAACACAATCCTGATAGCAGACGCATGTTAGTATCTGCTTGGAATCCATCTGTTTTACCAGACACATCGGTGTCTTTTAGCGACAATGTAGCAAATGGAAAAGCAGCTTTACCTCCATGCCATGCATTTTTTCAATTTTATGTAGCAGATGGTAAATTATCTTGTCAATTATACCAACGAAGTGCCGATATTTTCCTAGGTGTGCCTTTTAATATCGCTTCCTATGCATTATTTACCATGATGATGGCGCAAGTTTGTGGTTATGAGGCTGGAGAGTTTATTCACACGTTTGGTGATGCGCATATTTATTCAAATCATTACGAACAGTTAGAATTACAATTATCAAGAGACACAAGACCATTACCAAAAATGGTTTTAAACCCTGAAATATCTAATATTTTCGACTTTACTTTTGATGATTTTACACTTGTAGATTACAATCCACATCCACATATTAAAGGTGTTGTAGCGGTGTAGTTGTTTTTTAACATTCCCTTTTTTTAAAAATAATTTACCACTCATCGAAATATATTTTGTCTTTGACCGATAAAACTTTATTTTAGTGGCTTACAATCCTATTTAGGATATCACACTAAAACACTTATCTATGAAAAAATTATTACCTATTGGTGTATTTTTAATTTTAGCGTTTGTTGCCTTTAAATTTACAACTCAAAAAGAGCATCAAGATATAAACGATGACAAGACGGATAATAAAGCTATCACCTTTCCTAAGCAAGCTAAAAAAACCCCAGAGCAAAGAGCTTTATATACTGAAGAAAGAGCACGTTATGAATTTGAATTACAAGCAAACCCTGCTACAGGTGAAATCCCTCAAGCCGAAAAAGTTAGGGAGTTTAGCAATGCAAAAAAAGCAAAAACACGAATTGAAGGTAGCGATAATTTAAGAGCACCTGATGCCACTTTTATAAATAGAGGTCCAACTAATTTAGGAGGAAGAACAAGAGCTTTAGTAGTAGATGTAAGTGATGTAACAGGAAACACTATTATTGCTGGTGGCGTAAGTGGTGGTGTTTTTAGAACCACAAATGGAGGTGCTAGTTGGACAAAAGTATCAGCAAATGACGAAATACATAATGTCACAGCCATAGCGCAAGACCCAACAAACACAAGTGTTTGGTATTATAGCACTGGTGAAGGGTATGGGAATTCAGCTAGTTTAGGAGCATTTTATCTAGGCCAAGGCATATGGAAATCAACAAATGGTGGAATGACCTGGACGCAAATGCCAAGTACAGCTTCAACCCAAGAATCATTTAACTCCAGATTTGATATAGTTTTTAATTTAGCTGTACATCCAATAACAGGTGAGCTATATGCAGCTATAGCAGGTAGAGTTAGTAGATTTAATGGAGTAACTTGGGTTACCGAAGTAACAGATCCTGCTGCAGGATGGTCAACAAATTATGCTACTGATGTTGTTATAACTTCAGGAGGGCGTACATACGCTTCTTTTTCTGGAAATCAAGATTCAACTATTGAAGGTATCTGGACGTCATCTACAGGTAATAAAGCTACGGGTACTTGGTCTAGAATATCTAATACAACAATTCATAATAGAATAGTAGGTAGAGTTGTTTTAGGTTTAGCACCATCAAATGAAGATAAACTGTATGTGCTTTATGTAAATGGAGTATCTTCTAGCTGTGGTGGTTTAGAAGCTCCAGAAGCAGATTTGTTTTTGTGGGATCAATCTACCACAACCTGGACAGACTATTCAAGTAAACTTCCCAATGAACCGGGATGTAGTAATGGTAACGATCCTCTTAATGTACAAGGAGGTTACGATTTGGTTGTTAGTGTAAAACCAAATGATGAAAATTTTGTTGTTATTGGAGGTACAAATGCTTATAAAATGGCTGACATTACAGATGCTACGCCAGGAGCAATGTTTACTAGAATTGGTGGTTATTTAGATACTACAGGATATTCTTTATATAATACCGCTGGGGGCGTTGAACATCATCCAGATATTCATGCCCTTGTTTTTAACCCTTTTAATAATAATATATTATTTTCAGGAACCGATGGAGGTATTCATAAAACAGATGATGTTACTGCTGGAACAGTAGATTGGACAAGCTTAAATAATAACTACCAGACACAACAGTTTTACCATGTAGCCATTGATCCATTAAGCGGATCGGATATTGTAACAGGAGGGTTGCAGGATAATGGGACTAATTATGGTGGAACAGATTATGGCGCTCCAGATTTAACTACTCAAACAAGATTTTTTAGTGGAGATGGTGTTGCTGTTGGTATTTCTAGGGATAATGCTTGTATCCCTCTCTTTTGCGGCGCACAAGGTGGAACGTTTTATAGATGGTGTAGTGGCTGGACAAATATTGAACCTACAGGGTCAAGTAGTCAGTTTGTAACTTATTTTCATCTCGATCCAGATAATAATAAAAATTTGTATTATGCTGGCAAGGGTAAATTATGGAGAACCATAGATGCTACAAATGTAACAGCTGGAACCTGGACAGATATGGGTTTTGCCAGTGGATTTGGAACTCTTAACTCTCAAGAATGGATTACTAGATTCTCAACAACATGGGGAACTTATAATGCCGCAACTAGTTACTTATTAATTGGTGGAGATTCTGGTAGTGTTTTTAGACTCGACGATCCTGAAAATGCAGCTTCAGCGTCTTCTGCTGTAAATATCACTCCAAGTGGTGCATCTGGAGTGGTTACTGGGTTAGCTATCCATCCTTCAAATAGAGATATTGTATTATTGACGTATTCTAATTATGGTATCACAAACATTTATCTTACAACTGATGCTACTGATGCTAATCCAACTTGGACAGTTGTAGAGCAAAATTTATCAGCACATTCTATTAGATCAGCTGCTATAACCGAAGTTTCTGGAGAAACCATGTATTTGGTAGGTACAGCTAGAGGTTTATATAGTACTGCAGATCCTACACAACCAAATGCTTGGACTAGAGAAGCACCAAATTTAATTGGCTATGCAGTTGTAAGCTCTATGGCTTATAGACCTGCAGATAATAAATTATTAATTGGAACGCATGGTAATGGCATGTTTGAAGCTACAATTACACAAGTATTGGGCTTAGAGAACAACGAAATTAGCAAAAGCATTAAAGTCTATCCAAACCCTGTTGAGGGCAGATTAAACTTAAATATGCCTGCTGAATTAAGCAATAATGCGTCTTTTGTTATTAATAATATTCTAGGTCAAAATGTTATGAGAGGTTATTTAGAGAATAATCAAGTAAACGTTAATAATTTAGATACAGGTATGTATTTTATACAAATTTCTTCCAATGGCAAGAAAGGCGTTAAACGATTCGTTAAAAAATAATACTTTATAAAATTATTTTAAAAGGGTTTTGGTGTACACCAAAACCCTTTCTTGTTTCTAATCAATTTTAGTTAAATTTGTGAAAACAATTGCAACAAAACACATGTTCGGAAAAAAGAAAAATAATCCTTCTATAGATAGTGAACAACTTGAGCTAATTCAAAATGCACAGAAACGCATTAAACAAAAAAAACGTCTGCATGTTCATTTTGTCATTTTTTTAATAGGGTCTATTTTTTTAATAATCGCGAATACCGTTTTAGGAATTGGCAAAGATCTTAAGTTTTTTGGGAAGGAATGGTTTCTTTATGCCATTCTAATATGGCTATTCTTGTTTTTATACCATCTTTTTAATGTGTTTGTCACCAATAAATTTATGGGGAAAGATTGGGAAAAATCTCAATTAGATAAACTTGTTTCGAAACAGCAAGTACGTATAAATAAACTAAAAAACGAACTTGTAAAAGAAGAAAAATTAATGGCTCAAAGCGAGGTTTATAATGAAACAAAACCTCAACCAAGTATTACCATTAAAGAAACTCCAAAGAATCAAGAATTAACAATTATTGCTGCGGCTGGTGAAAATGATGCAATAGGGAGGGATAATCAACTTATTTGGCATTTAAGTGATGACCTTAAACGTTTTAAAGCGCTTACTAATAACCATCATATTATTATGGGTCGAAAAACTTTTGAAAGTTTCCCAAAACCCTTACCAAACAGAACTCACATTGTTATATCCAGACAGGCAAATTACAAGGTTCCTGATGGTGTTATTGTAGTGAACTCAATTGAAGATGCGATTGATGCTGTAAAAAACGATACGCAACCTTTTGTTATTGGTGGTGGTGAAATATACAAACAAGCTATGCTTATAGCTGATAAAATTGAACTCACTAGAGTGCACCATAACTTTGAAGCTGATACATTTTTTCCAAAAATTGATACTTCAATCTGGAAAGAAATCAACAACACATTTCATGATAAAGATAAGAATCATGCTTATGCATTTTCCTTTATTACTTACGAAAAGAAGATCTAAGCTTTATTCAAAAGCTCAAAGTAACGTTTCATAGGTTCAAAATAATGTTCATACCACCCTTTTTTATAATGTTCGCCAGATTCTGGAACATTTGTGTGTATTAAAGTAAGTTTCGTTTCACTATCTCCTTCATTTAGTATTACCTCAATTTGTGAATCATCTTCATGATCTTCAAAATTAGTGCTTCTCCAAGACTGTACAATTTTATTATAAGGTTCTAATACTAAATTCTTACCTTTAATATAACCATCCCAAGCAGTAAATTTATCACCAATTTTATCTGAAACAAACGCAGTTCCTCCAGTCATTTTACTATGTCATTGCGTGCTTAACCATGACTTATATATTTGTTTTGCGGTTGCTTTAATATTAGTTGTTAACGTAAATTCCATAAATCCTATTATTTATATTCTAAGTTATATTATTAACCTAATAAATATAACTAGTTTTGTGTTATGATAAAAGATATTCAGCTACGCATTTCATTAAAAGAAGAAAGGATTAAAGATGTTCTCTTAAAGAAATCTGCTGAATTTTTAAATGTACCTCATCACGATATTTCTGGAATAAAAATTCTTCGTAAATCTATAGATGCAAGAAAACCAAACATAATTTTTAATTATAAGGTATCGGTTTTTATAAAAGAACCTTTACCTGAAACTTCCGAATATAAATTTGATTATAAAGATGTATCTAAAGCAAAACCCATTCACATTATTGGTTTTGGGCCAGCAGGCATGTATGCAGCATTACGTTGTATCGAATTGGGTTTTAAGCCAATTGTTCTGGAACGCGGAAAAAATGTACAGGATAGGCGACGCGATTTAAAAGCCATAAATCAAGACCATTTTGTAAACCAAGATTCCAATTACTGCTTTGGTGAAGGAGGCGCAGGAACTTATAGCGATGGTAAATTATATACACGAAGTTTAAAACGTGGTGATGTAAGACGCATTTTTGAAAACTTGGTATTTCATGGTGCTACAGAACAAATTTTAGTTGATGCACATCCACATATTGGCACTAATAAATTGCCCAAAGTAGTTCAAAATATTAGAGAAACCATTCTTGAATATGGTGGTGAGATTCACTTTGAAAACCGTGTGACCGATTTCATTATAAAAAACCATCAAATACAAGCCATTAAACTACAAAATGGAAAAGAGCTAACTACAAAAAAAATTATTTTAGCAACCGGACATTCTGCTCGAGATATTTATTATTTATTGGATAAAAAGAACATTGCTTTGCAAGCAAAATCGTTTGCTATGGGAGTTCGTGTAGAGCATCCGCAACATATTATAGATTCTATTCAATACCATTGCAAAGGCTTACGTGACCAGCTATTGCCTCCTGCTGCTTATAGCTTAGTGCAACAAGTAAATGGCAGAGGCGTCTATTCGTTTTGCATGTGTCCTGGAGGGTTTATTGTACCTGCTGCCACAGCAAATGGCGAAGTGGTTGTAAATGGCATGTCACCTTCAAAACGAAATAACGAATTTGCTAATTCAGGTATTGTTGTAGAAATAAACGTGGATAAGGACATTACTAGATACGAGCAATTTGGGGCTTTAAAAGGATTGGAATATCAAAAAAACTTAGAGCGATTAGCATATACTTCTGGAGGAAGAACCCAAACTGCTCCAGCTCAAAGGCTCACCGATTTTGTTGAAGGGAATTTATCTACAAACCTTAACCCAACATCGTACCAACCAGGATTAAAATCGGCACCATTGCATTCACTATTACCAAAACTAATTGGTAGTAGATTGCGCAAAGGCTTTGAAGCTTTTGGGCAAAAAATGAGAGGCTACTATACGTCTGAAGCTAATATTGTTGGTGTCGAATCTCGAACCTCATCACCAGTTAATATCCCAAGAAATGATAAATTGCATCATCCAAACATACACAATCTATTCCCTTGCGGTGAAGGTGGCGGTTATGCTGGAGGCATAATATCTGCTGCTATGGATGGAGAGCGTTGTGCAGAAGCTGCTTGTAAAGAATAAAGACAATAGATAAAAGAACAAAGACTTATTTAACGTGAGTTCGATATAACTAAAAGTATATAGTCAAAATATAATTACTTGATTGTTAGTGTGATATGTGTTTATTTATTGTAAACACCCTCCTTGCTCCTCCCTCAAGGGAGGAATTACCAAAGATG
>CALZKX010000264.1 GCA_945788155.1 uncultured Flavobacteriaceae bacterium | reverse complement strand
TCAGCACCATTTGGCGATGTAATAGTCACTTTCCCAAACATCGTGTTATAAAGACCAATATTAACCTTTTCAGACTCATAATCTAAGCCTAAAATAATTTTAGATTTTGGTCTGGCGCTGGTAATTAACCCTTTTTCTTCACGAGCAAAAATATTATATCCATTTGCCGCTAAGGCATCTGGAGTGTTAATTGCGTCGATTGTCGTTTTATTAAAGTTAGCGGCTAAATTAGCATGTAATCTACCAGCTCCAATATCTATATTTCTATAATTTAAAACGAAATCGGCTCCAGTAGTTTTAGTATCTCCTGCATTTATAAAAAACTGTACCGCAACCACACCATTGTCTTCAAGAATTTGCTCCACTGGATTAGTTGTACTGTCATCAGAATCAGAACCAATTTGAGAAGAAAACAATACTCGATCGTCCACCTTAATTTGGTAAAAATCCAAGGATGCTGAAAAATTTCTATCAAACTTATAAGTAATACCTGCAGCTATATTTTTAGACGTTTCCGCAAATAAGTTTGGAACTCCTAGAGCTTGAACTGCTGGGTCATTATTTGCTAATGTTTTTTGTAATAATGGTTCAAGAGAATTAGCTACAATAATATATTGGCTATTGGTTAAATAGCGTTGATGTAATGTTGGTGCTCTAAAACCAGTACTATAAGAGGCTCTAAATGCGCCATTATCACCTAATTTTTGTCGTCCAAAAATTTTCCAAGAAAAGTTGTCTCCAAAGTCAGAGAAATCTTCATAACGTCCAGCAATACCTAATAATAAATCTTCGGTAATATCAAAATCTAAACCTGCATAAGCTGCAAAGTTATTTCTATCCCATTCTCCAGCTTCCTCAGGTTTAACTCCTGCAAAAGAATCAGAGTTACCTGGAATTCCAGATGTTGATCTTGCTCCATAATATGATAAAGGATTTCCTTCTCTAGCATCAAAATATTCTACTTTGTACTCTAAGCCAAAAGAAGCACTTACCATCTCAGAAAATACTGTTGAGAAATCTAAATTACCAATGACATTACTTAAGCTATATCCTCCAGGATTAAATGTTCTTGGAGATGATCCTGTGTCAGCTAAATATGCTCTATTAACTGAGTTATTTACAGTATAATCTACACTGTTTTTACCAAAAGTAACACTAGCATCAGCATTCCAATTGTTTCCTAGATCCATTTTTAGGCCAATTGCATTTATATTATCTTTAATCCTAGCCTCAAAAGTTGGTTGATACCCTTGAAAATCTTCAGGAGCAGTTATAAACCCAGCATCAGCAACATCTCTTCTCCAATAAGGTGCTCTATAATAAGCAAAACTACGTCCAGTTCTTAAGGTATATCCATGAAAAGAGTAGAATTCGGAATTTTCTCCTACAGGATGTGACATATTAACAAATACATCTCCTTTTTCTAAATCTGGTTGGCCAACTTTCATTCCTAAATCCGGATTATTTTGAGCCCAAGCAATCTCATTTGGTCTTGCATCTCCAGGTAAATCTGCAGTCCCTGGCGTTCCTGCTCTGTTTGTATAACTTTGGTTATAGTATCCTAAGGTAAAATTAACAAAGCCACCATTTCCAAATCCAAATGTTGTATTAAAATCGGTAGCAAAATTAAACCCATCTCCTTCAGATGTAATTCCAGTTTTTGCGGTAAATGTTGAAAACTGTGCGTCTTTTTTAAGTACCATATTAATAACACCAGCAATAGCATCAGATCCATATTGGGCAGAAGCTCCATCACGTAAAATCTCAACTCGTTCGATCGCTGCTGTAGGTATACTCTTTAAATCCACTCCTACTTCACCCTTACCAGGTGTTCTGTTTAAAAACACCTGAGCACTTTGGTTTTTACGTTTTCCGTTTATTAACACTAAGGTTCTACTTGGTCCTAAGCCTCTCAAATCTGCTGGATCATAATGCGCTGTAGCATCTGAAATTGCTTGATTTTGTGCGTTAAATGATGGCACTTTAAAAGTTAGCATCGCTTCAATGGTCGGTTGTCCACCACTTGTTAACTCCTGTACACTAATATTATCTATTGGCACAGGTGAATCTAAAATTGTTCTTGGCTTAGAACGGTTACCTGTAAGAACAACAGCATCTAAAGCTACACCTGATTTCATGGTAACGTTTAAAACACTTCCAGTAACTGTAACTTCTTGTGTTTCAAATCCTATATATGAAAACACTAAAATATCTCCGTTACTTGCTGAAATTGTATAATTCCCATCAAAATCGGTAGTTGTACCATTGGTTGTTCCCTTTACAATTACAGACACCCCTGGAATTGGTTCGGAACCATCTGTTACTGTACCTGATACTTCCTGTCCGAATACAGTTCCAGTGGTTACTAATAACACTAGAAATACTAATGTTTTAAAATGTAATAATTTGTTCATCTTATATTTTTTTAAAATTAGTTAACAACAAATATACTGAAATTATCCATTTTATTATGCATGCATAATAAACTATATCTATAACTATAGTTAAAACTTTGAATATAATGCGTTGTTTTGATTAAAAAAATGAATTATTTTTAAAATAAAGAGGATTACATGTTGTTTAGCTAAAGCTTTATAAATTAAATAAAAAACTGTGAAAAAAAATTATACTTTTTAGTATTTGCTTAAATTTGCACATCAAAATTTTACTATGTATAGAAGTCATAATTGTGGTGAATTAAGAGTTGGTGATGTTGCTAAAAAAGTAACACTTTCAGGTTGGGTTCAAAAATCTAGAGATAAAGGATTTATGATTTGGATAGATTTAAGAGATCGTTATGGGATTACACAGCTTATTTTTGATGAAGAACGTACATCTAAAGATATGATGCAACAAGCTCAAAAACTTGGTCGTGAGTTTGTAATTCAAGTTGAAGGCGAGGTTATTGAAAGAGCATCAAAAAACTCAAATATACCAACAGGCGATATAGAAATACTCGTCACTAAATTAAACATTCTCAATAGTGCCAAATTACCGCCTTTTACCATTGAAAATCTCACCGATGGCGGCGAGGAATTACGTATGCAATATCGTTATTTAGATATTAGACGTAATCCTGTAAAAGAAAATTTAATTTTTAGGCACAAGGTTGCTCAAGAAGTTAGAAACTATCTTTCAAAAAATGATTTTATCGAGGTTGAAACACCCTATTTAATAAAGTCCACACCAGAAGGTGCTCGTGATTTTGTGGTTCCAAGCAGGATGAACGAAGGGCAATTCTATGCGCTTCCACAATCGCCACAAACCTTTAAACAACTCCTTATGGTTGGTGGTATGGACAAATATTTTCAAATTGTGAAATGTTTTAGGGATGAAGATTTAAGAGCCGATAGGCAACCGGAATTCACACAAATAGATTGTGAAATGGCTTTTGTTGAACAAGAAGATGTCCTAAGGACTTTTGAAGGCTTAACACGTCATTTATTGAAAGAAGTGAATGGTGTCGAGGTCGAAGAATTTCCAAGAATGACCTTTGATGAAGCCATGAAACGCTACGGAAACGATAAACCAGATATTCGTTTTGGAATGGAATTTGGTGAACTTAACGGTGTTGCTCAACATAAAGATTTTAATGTCTTTAATTCGGCTGAATTAGTCGTTGGAATTGCAGTTCCAGGAGGAAACTCGTATTCAAGAAAAGACATAGACAAACTTATTGAATGGATAAAACGCCCTCAAATTGGTGCTTTGGGTATGGTGTATGTGCGTTGTAATGACGATGGCACTTACAAATCTTCCGTCGATAAATTTTACGACCAAGACGATTTAGCTAAATGGGCTGAAGCTACAAATGCAAAAGCTGGCGACCTAATTTGTGTACTATCTGGAGATACAAATAAAGTAAGGGCTCAATTAAGCGCGCTTCGTATGGAGCTTGCTGAACGTTTAAGTTTAAGAAATCCTAAAGAATTTGCACCTCTTTGGGTGATTGATTTTCCGTTATTAGAATGGGATGAGGACACCAAACGATACCATGCCATGCATCATCCATTTACGTCACCAAAACCTAATCAAATCAAATTATTAGACACAAATCCTGGAGCAGTAAAAGCCAATGCTTACGATTTAGTATTGAACGGGAACGAAATTGGTGGTGGATCCATAAGAATTCACGACAAAGAAACACAATCGTTAATGTTTGACTACTTAGGGTTTACAAAAGACGAAGCCAAAGAACAATTTGGCTTTTTAATGAATGCTTTTGAATATGGTGCACCTCCTCATGGTGGTATCGCCTTTGGATTGGATAGACTGGTTGCTATTTTAGGAGGGCAAGAAACCATAAGGGACTTTATTGCCTTTCCAAAAAATAACTCTGGTCGCGATGTGATGATAGATGCACCTGCTTCAATTGATAATGACCAGCTAAAAGAATTACATTTAAAACTGGATTTATAAAGCTTTGAAAAAAATAATTTCGAAACCTGTCCTACTTTAAATACCAGACAGGTTTTTTTATTACTTTTATTAAATGCCTAGGAAACCATTTGTGAAACGTTTTTTAATTTGGAAATACAAACGTGTTTCCCAGCGTAATTTTATTTTGCTCTTAAGTGGTATTATTGGTCTTATAGCAGGATTAATTTCGGTTTTATTAAAGAACTTAACCTTTGGTATTTCATGGTTATTAGAGCATACTATCATATTTTCACAAAACAAGATATATTTTATTCTACCTGTTATAGGTTTAACGCTGGTTTATTTCTTTGTAAATAAAATTTCCAAAAAACCATTAGAGCCAGCAATTCCTTCAATTCTATTTGCCTTATCAAAAAAAGATGGCAAAATAGCTTCCAATAAAATGATTTTACCACTTATTACAGCACCTTTAACCGTTGGGTTTGGTGGTTCGGTAGGGCTATTAAGTCCTGCGATTTTTTCGGCATCTGCTGCAAGTTCAAGTATTGGAAAATTACTGCATATTAACAGGAAAACCCGAACATTGCTTATTGGTTGTGCTGCTGCTGGTGTTATTGCAACCAGCTTTAAATCGCCTCTTGCAGCAGTTATTTTTGCTATTGAGGTTTTTAGTCTTGATTTAACTTTTGCATCCCTGCTTCCTTTACTTATTGCCTCTTTAACCTCAATAATTACATCCTATTTTTTTGTTGGTAATGAAATTCTATTCAAATTTCAAGTAACAGATATATTTCAAGTAAAAGACACTTTGTTTTATATACTTCTTGGCGTTGGAACTGGAATAGCTTCAGTTTACTTTTCAAAAATTTACTTTGCCATATTTGCGTTTTTTAGTCGATTTAATACACGTTTAAAGAAACTGATTGTTGGTGGTTTAGCTATAGGAATTATGCTTTATTTTATTCCAGCACTTTATGGTGAAGGATTTAGCTTTATCAACGATTTATTATCAGGAAACCATATTGCTGCTATTGGAGAAACGCCATTCAATAATTATATAGATAATATTTGGGTAGTCATAGCACTGTTGTTTGGTATTACTGTTTTTAAATCCATTGCCATGACAACAACCTTTGCAGCAGGAGGAACTGGAGGAATTATTATTCCAACTTTGGTAATGGGTAGCGCTTTAGGGAATGTGGTGGCAAAAATTATCAATAATTTAGGTTTAGATTTTCATGTTTCTGAAGCTAATTTTACTTTACTTGGGATGGCTGGATTAATAGCTGGTGTTTTACATGCACCTTTAACTGCCATATTTTTAATTGCAGAAATAACTGGCAGTTATGAGTTGTTTGTACCACTAATGATCACTGTTTCAATGTCCTTTATTTTGACAAAAAACAGTCTAGAACACACCATTTACACCAAAGAATTGGCTGAAAAAGGCCAGCTTCTAACTCATGATAAAGACCAAAGTGTATTAACTTTAATGAAAATGGATTCAGTGATTGAACATAATTTCATAAAACTACATCCAGAAATGTCGCTTGGAGAAATGCTCCACAAAGGGGTTGCTAAATCAAATAGAAACTTATTTCCTGTAGTAGATGGAGATGAAAACCTAGTTGGAGTCGTGCTATTAGACAGTATAAGAGATGTTATGTTCGACCAAAGTTTATACGAAACAACCTCAGTTGAAACTTTTATGCGTAATCCGCCAGATATTATTAGCTATGAAAGAGATTCGATGCAAAAAGTAATGCAAAAATTTCAAGATTCAGGAGCATGGAACTTACCTGTATTAAAAAATGAAGTATATTATGGTTTTGTGTCAAAATCAAAATTGTTAACAGCTTATAGACGTGAATTGATTAATTTTACCTCATGAAATATATAATTTGGATTTTTTTTATTGCGTCCATTGGCAGTATTATTGCAGGTTGCTTTTTTGAATTTGAGTTTTCGGAAAAGCTTATTGGCTTTGGTGTAGTAGGATTGTTTTTAATTGTATTCCCTCTGTTTTCTTATTATAGATGGAAAGACCGAAACGTTAAGGACTATATGATTACCAAAGAGAGTTTAGAAAAAATGCGCAAGTTTAAAGATTGATGCTTTTGTTATTTCTTAATTCAAATTACGTTTTTCCATAAAGAATTTTTTTATAAGTGTCGCAGCTTCATTAGCAAGAACACCTCCTTTAATAGTTGTTTTTGGATGCAATTGCGCTCCCACAGCACCACAACCTCGTTTTTCGTCTTTAGCACCAAACACAACATGACTTATCTGACTCCAGTACAAAGCTCCTGCACACATTTGGCAGGGTTCTAACGTTACATATAACGTACACTTTTGAAGATATTTCCCTCCTAAAAAATTAGAAGCAGCAGTTATGGCTTGCATTTCTGCATGAGCAGTGACATCATTAAGCAATTCTGTAAGATTATGTGCTCGAGCAATGACTCTATTATCAACAACAATAACAGCACCTACAGGAATTTCCCCTTTTTCAAAAGCCACTTCTGCTTCTTGTAACGCTTTTTTCATAAAATAAGTATCGTCAAAAGGATTCTCCATAAACGTAAAAATACAATTTCATCTTGTACATTTGCAATCGCATGCACAAATTATTAAATCATATTAGTTCACCTAAAGATTTACGTCAACTAAACCAAGCAGACTTACCTCAACTTGCAAAAAACTTACGCGACTTCATTATTAATATTGTTGCCACAAAAGAGGGTCATTTAGGTGCTAGCCTTGGTGTAGTTGAATTAACTATTGCTATACATTATGTGTTCAATACACCAGAAGATTTATTGATTTGGGATGTTGGGCATCAAGCGTATGTCCATAAAATCTTAACAGAAAGAAAAGATATCTTTAAAACCAATAGGCAATTTAAAGGCATTAGTGGTTTTCCAAAACGTGATGAAAGTATTTATGACACTTTTGGTGTTGGTCATTCTTCAACCTCAATTTCGGCTGCATTAGGGATGGCAATTGCATCTAAACTAAGAAAAGAAAAAAAACAACATATAGCAGTTATTGGAGATGCATCCATTGCTAGTGGGATGGCTTTTGAAGGGCTTAATCATGCTGGTGTTACCAATGCTAATCTTTTAGTGATTTTAAACGATAACACCATTGGCATAGATCCAAGTGTAGGTGCTTTGAAGAAGTATTTAACCAATGTGAAAAAAGGCACCCAAAAACAAGATAATATTTTTGAGGCCTTAAATTTTAATTATTCTGGACCAATAGATGGCCATGACATTAATAAACTCATTACTGAGCTTGATAGATTAAAAACAGTTAAAGGCCCTAAACTATTGCATGTTATTACAACCAAAGGTAAAGGACTAAAACAGGCAGAAGAAGACCAAGTAAAATATCATGCACCAGGAAAATTTGATGCCTCTACTGGTGATTTGATTTTAAAAACACCTTCAAAATTCACAAAATATCAAGATGTTTTTGGATATACCATTGTGGAACTTGCAAAACAAAATGAAAAAATAATTGGTATTACACCAGCAATGCCAACTGGAAGTTCCCTTAAATATATGATGGGTGTTTTCCCCGAGAGAGCTTTTGATGTTGGTATCGCCGAACAACATGCTGTTACCTTAGCTGCAGGAATGGCAACTCAAGGTTTAGTGCCCTTTTGTAATATTTACTCAACATTTTTACAACGTGCTTATGACCAAGTAATACATGATGTGGCAATACAAAAACTACCTGTGATATTCTGCTTAGATCGTGCTGGATTAGTTGGCGAAGATGGTGCAACACACCATGGTGTTTTTGATTTGGCATATTTAAGATGCATTCCAAATCTTATTATTTTTGCTCCTAGAAATGAAATCGAGTTGCGAAACATTATGTTTACCGCTCAACTTGGGTTAGAATTGCCAATAGCTATAAGATATCCTAGAGGAAGTGGTTATGTTAAACATTGGAAGCAGCCTTTTAATAAAATTCTTATTGGCAAAGGAGAACAGCTAAAAGAAGGTAAAAATATAGCTGTTTTAAGTTTAGGAACTATTGCAAAAAATGTCTCTGAAGCTATAAAAAATATTGAAGTTTCGCATTATGACATGAAATTCTTAAAACCAATAGACGAAAAATTGCTGCACCAAATATTCAAAAAATATCAAACCATTTTCACTGTGGAAGATGGTACTGTTAAAGGTGGTTTTGGTAGTGAAATATTGGAGTTTGCTTCAAAAAATGGGTATTCAAAAACCATAAAAACCCTTGGAATCCCTGATGAATTTATTGAACATGGTAGCATTGATGAATTGCAACACTATATTGGCTTAGATTCCAAAAGCATAAAAAACGTTATAACAAATCAACTACAACGTCATTCCCATTAGTTTCTTGTAGAGTAAAATAGCATTACTGTCAGACAGTAGCGATATGTAGTGACACACACTTAACACTCTATTGTAAAGCCTGTTATCGTTGACTTTAACTGAGTTTGGAAGTGTTTTTAAAATAAGTTTATCATAGTTGGTTGCATGGTTGTTATAGCAATTATTCACAGCAGAAATGTAGGTTTCCAAAAGCATTGTAATAACCTTATAACCTGAAATCTCTTTTTCAATAACTTCTATAGATTGGTAAATATTTTCAACACTCAACTTAATAATATCATTAATTTGTGCCTCGTACTTACTTTTATCTAGTAATGCACAATCAAAATCACCATTTAAAATAGCCTCTTCATGTTTCATGAAAATATCTACCGCTTCATTTATAAGTGATCCAATTGCTAACGCACGTAAATAGCCTACTCGATCTTCTTTGGTTGAAAGCGCATAATAATTTTCAGGTTTAATATTATGCCTAATTATTTTAGATAAATACTCTAAGGCAAATTCTTCTTGAATGAGACCTAAATTAATCCCATCTTCAAAATCGATAATCGTATAGCAAATATCATCGGCCGCTTCCACTAAAAAAGCCAAAGGATGTCTCGCAAAACTTGTATGGTTTCCTGTTCTTGTTGGTTTTAAACCTAGTTCTTT
>CALZKX010000263.1 GCA_945788155.1 uncultured Flavobacteriaceae bacterium | reverse complement strand
TCAACAAGTCTAAAGGACCAGCAATGTGGAGTCCTAGAGTACAAAGTGATAGGATGCGATTTGCAGAAGACTGGAGGCTAATGCTTGAAAACACACCAAACCTCGACTTTTATCAAGAAATGGTTTCTGGCTTAATGGTAGAAAAAGGTAAGGTTGTAGGTGTAAAAACATCTTTGGGAATAGAGGTAAACGCTAAATCTGTTGTGCTTACCAATGGTACTTTTTTGAATGGCCTAATACATATTGGAGACAAAAGCTTTGGAGGCGGAAGAGCAGGAGAAAGAGCTGCTACTGGGATAACAGAGCAGTTAGTTGATATAGGATTCGATTCTGGCAGAATGAAAACCGGAACACCACCACGTGTGGACGGTCGTTCACTTGATTTTTCTAAAATGATTGAACAGCCTGGAGATGATAACCCAGAAAAATTTTCGTATTTAGATATCACACAACCATTAAAAGAGCAACGTTCTTGCCACATGACCTATACAAGCCCAGAAGTTCATGATTTACTTCGTGAAGGTTTTAATCGTTCACCTATGTTTAATGGAAGGATTAAAAGTTTAGGCCCACGATATTGCCCTTCAATTGAAGATAAAATAAATCGTTTTGCCGATAAGGACAGACACCAATTATTTATCGAACCTGAGGGCTGGAATACAGTCGAGTATTATGTAAACGGTTTTTCTACATCACTACCAGAAGATGTTCAGTTTAATGCATTACGTTCTGTAGTAGGCTTTGAAAATGTAAAATTCTTTAGACCAGGATATGCTATTGAGTATGATTATTTTCCACCAACTCAATTAAAGCATACTTTAGAAACCAAGTTGGTTGAAGGACTCTATTTTGCTGGACAAATAAACGGTACAACTGGATATGAAGAAGCAGCATCACAAGGCCTAATGGCAGGAATAAATGCCAGTTTAAAAGTGCAGAAAAAAGAAGCTTTTACTCTACAGAGAGACGAAGCCTATATAGGTGTTTTAATCGATGATTTAATCACAAAAGGCACAGAAGAGCCCTATAGAATGTTTACATCACGTGCCGAATATAGAACACTGTTAAGGCAGGATAACGCAGATTTGCGGTTAACACCTAAGGGGTTTGCATTGGGAATTGCATCTAAAAAACGTATGAGGCGTATGGAAGAAAAACATGAACAAGCTAAAAATTTCGTGCATTTTTTTAGAGAAACCAGTATTACTCCCAAAGAAGCAAATCCAGTTTTAGAAGCTAAGAATTCTGCTCCAGTTAAGCAGCAAGATAAGATGTTTAAATTGTTTGCAAGACCAAACATTACCATTGATGATGTAAGGCAATTTGAGGCTGTTGAATCATATATTCAAGAAAACAATTTAGATGCTGAGGTTATAGAGCAAACAGAAATTCAGGTGAAGTATTCTGGTTATATAACTAAGGAAAAAAATAATGCAGACAAGTTAAATCGATTGGAGTATGTTAAAATCCCTGAAAATTTTGACTATTCTAAAATCAAATCCATGAGCATGGAAGCACGTGAAAAACTTAATAACATACAGCCAGTATCTATTGCACAAGCATCACGAATTAGTGGTGTGTCACCAAACGACATTTCGGTATTATTGGTTTACATGGGCAGATAAATTACTTTAAAAACAGGAATCTCGTGATGATATTTTGTATGTTCCACGTGGAACTTTAGTTTTAAATGAGAAAAACAAAAACATATTTAAAAGTAAAAGATTACTCTGTTTCAGGAGAATCATTTCAGTTGATTAAAAATTCAACCCATGGCTATTTAGAAACGGTTCCCAAACCAAAAGCAGACAAACTCCCTAATTATTATAAAACCAAAGACTATATTTCGCACACTGATGCTAAACGAAATCTATTCGAAAAAATTTATCACTTTGTTAGAAGCACTTCTTTAAGGAAGAAATTAAAACTTATTAATTCCTTTAATTATAAGAGAAAAACGCTTTTGGATATTGGCTGCGGCACAGGAGATTTTTTAAAAACCGCACAAGAGAATGACTGGAAGATTGTTGGTATTGAACCAAATGAGCATGCTCGAAAAATTGCAAACTCAAAAACGAATAATACCGTTTTAGACAGTCATAAGATTTATGGATTAAAAGAACATAGTTTTAATGTAATTACGCTTTGGCATGTACTGGAGCATGTACCAAATCTTGAAGAGTATATAGGTTTGTTTAAAAAATTATTAAAACCAGATGGCACTTTAATAATTGCGGTTCCAAATTACAAGAGCTTTGACGCAAAACATTACAAATCATATTGGGCAGCCTATGATGCGCCAAGACATCTTTGGCATTTTTCACGCTCATCAATTAGCAAATTATTTGGCGAAGCAAGTATGCAAGTTGTTAAAACACTTCCAATGAAATTTGATTCGTATTACGTGAGTCTTCTTTCAGAAAAGTATCAAACAGGACGCATGAATATATTTAAGGCCTTTATAGTTGGATTGCTTTCTAATCTAAAAGCAAAACACTCTAATGAGTATTCTTCTATGATATATATTATCAAAAACGAGTAATTTTTATTTTAAGCCATATTTTTGGAAAGTTTCAAGTAAAGATTCACAATTACCTTTCATTTTTTTTTAGTGCGTTTAAATCGCTTTATTTAGCTTTATTTTTAATAGTTAAAACATATTATCAAGCTCTAAAACAATAGATATTGTTTATTGTAAAATAAAATAGCAAATTCCAATCCATTCATAAGAATTACTTTTCTATTTTTGCGGAATTGAAAAAAGATAAAAATGAAAAAATTAGTATTAATTGTTATAGTGGTTTTGAGCGTTGCGTCTTGTCAACAATCTCAAAAAATAGGATTTGTTGATAATTCGGTTTTGATAAATGATTATCAAGAGAAAAAAGAGATTGAAGCTAAATTAAAATCTAAAATTCAAGCTTATGAAAAAAGAAGAGATAGTTTGGGTCAAGCATTTCAATTAGATGTAAAAGCAGCTGAAGTAAAAGCGAGGAGCATGTCGCAAGCCAATCTTCAGAAATTACAGCAAGAGTTTCAACAAAAAGAACAAATCATTTCTCAACAATTACAATTTGAACAACAACAAATTGCTCAAGAAAGCCAATCAAAAAACGACTCACTTATTAAAAAAGTAAGGGATTTTGTTAAAAACTACGGAAAAACAAATGGTTACAATTTCATACTAGGAAGTAATGAAGCAGGAAGCGTTATGTATGGAACCGATGAAGTCGATTTAACACAAACTATATTGGACGCCTTAAACGAAGCATATAAAAACAAGAAATAGATAAAGCCTTAAAATTATTTACAAGCCAAGCAGAAATGTTTGGCTTTTTTATTTGGTATAAAAAGAAAACGCTTTTGGGACAATACTTGCCTTAATATCTCCTGTTCCAATCAGCTCACCATCAGCTTGAATAAAAGGAATGTTCGACTTGCTTTTACATGTAATAGTAACGGTATTTGTTTTGAGTGTCTCAACCTTTTTTAGTTTTACGATACTTCCATTAAAAAGCTTCGCCAAATTTTTAAGGATATCTAGCTTGCTAAAGTTTTTTGCAATACTAATATCCAACAAGCCATTAGTAGCGTTTGTGAATTCGGTTAATTGCATACCGCCACCAGAATATTTACAAAGCCCAATTAAAACCATCAAACTTTTTGTTGTTATCCTTTGTGAATTTGCGACAACGTCAACTTCAAAATTTTTAAATGAAAACAATCCTAAAATAGCCCCTATAAGGTAAGCCAAAGCGCCAAAGTGTTTATATTTTCCAACCTTGCTCACCACGTAGCCATCAAACCCAACACCAGCCAAATTATTAAAAAAAACAGGAGGTTTTTGAGAATCTAAAAACTCAATTTTACCTATATCTTGACTGATTATTTTTTCATTTTTAATGATGCTAATAGCTTTTTTTATATGTTTTGGAATAGCATGGGTTTTTACCCAATCATTTCCGGTTCCAATAGGAATAATGCCAACATTTATACTTGAAGAAGCAACAGTTTTTTGCGATACAATACCATTTACCGTATTATGAATGGTGCCATCGCCACCAACACAAATAATATTATTAAAACCTTGATTTACAGCAATATGTATTAATTCAATATTATGGTTTCCGCTTTTGGTAAATTGAAACTCAAAACTGAAACCATTACTTATTAATAAGCGTTGTATTTTTGGCCAATACTTTTTAGCCTTTCCGTTTCCTGAAGTTGGATTTATTATGACGAACCATTTTTTGGAGCTCGACATCTTAAGCAGATTTTTTATGAAGCAATCTGGTCAATTTAATTGACAAATCGGTCAATATAATTTTTGAATTACCATTACGCTCTATATGGTAAATAGCGTCTTGCAGCTCATTATTTATATCCATAATGTTGTTTCCATGAACAAAAGGAGCAAAATTTTCAAGTT
>CALZKX010000262.1 GCA_945788155.1 uncultured Flavobacteriaceae bacterium | reverse complement strand
TAATTCGCAAACACTATTTGCGCGTGTTACTGATAATATAACAAGTTGCTTTGGTTTTACTACACTAACCTTAAATGTACTACCAAATCCAGCATCACTAAACGATGCACCAGATATTGAATTGTGTGATGATAACAATACAGGCGATAATCAAGAAATATTTGATTTAACACTTAACGAAGCATACATAGTAAATGGCGAAGTTGGAGTATCCGCAACCTATTACCAAACCAATATTGATGCCCAAAACGCTGTAAATGCAATTGCAACACCAACAACCTATACAAACACATCTTCACCACAAACTATTTATGTGCGAGTTACCAATGATGTAACGTCATGCTTTGCTGTGGTAGATTTTAATATTCTGGTTAACGACCTACCAAATACAACAACTGTAAGCAATTATTTTATTTGTGAAGTAAATGCAGATGGTGTTGCTCAATTTGATTTAGAATCAAAAACTACAGAAATATTAAATGGTCAAAATCCAACAGATTTTGCAGTAACATATCACATCTCTCAAGCTGATGCTGATACTGGTATAAATCCGTTGGCAAGTCCTTATACCAATATTGTCAACGCTCAAACAATTTATATAAATATTAGAAATATAAACACAAATTGTGACGATGCTTCTATGAGTTTTATTATTGAAGAACTCAATACACCTTCAGCAAACCCTGATGCTATTCCTATTGAATATACTTTATGTGATGATTTTAATGCTAATGATGGCGTTGCTCAATTTGATTTAACATCACAAGATACTTTTGTTTTAGATGGACAGGACCCAATAGTTAATTTAGTAAGTTATTATGAGTCGCAGGCAGATGCTGATGCTGGTATAAATCAATTAACATCACCTTTTCAAAACACGTCTAATCCACAAATAATTTATGCACGAGTTGATGATACTTCGGCAATAAATACTGTGTGTTTTGCTACCACCCAATTGTCTTTAAATGTTAATCTCTTACCAGAATTTACTTTAGAAGATAATTACATAATTTGTGGAAATACCAATGGCACAGAAATTATTGGTACCCCTTTAATAGATACAGGATTATCTACTTTAGATTACACCTTTGAATGGCGTTTAAACAATACCATTATTTTAGGAGCGACAAATTCAAGTTATTTAGCAATACAAGCTGGCGATTATAGTGTATCAGTAACAAACAATGTAACTAATTGCCAACGAGTAGAAAACACTACAGTTAGTGAGAGTTCTCCTCCAATTGTAACTGCAACAGTAACATCTTCGGCTTTTGCTAATAATCATATTATTGAGGTTGAGGCTATAGGAAATGGCGATTATGAGTATAATTTAGATAATGGGCCATGGCAAGATAGTAATGTGTTTGAAAATGTCTCATTAGGTGAGCATACAGTAACAGTTAGGGATAAAAATGGTTGTGGCTTAGCTGCTGCTACAGTTACGGTTATGGATTATCCAAAATTTTTCACACCAAATGGCGACGGTTATAACGATACTTGGAATATTACAGGGATAAATGCACAACCAAATGCACGAATATTTATTTTTGATAGATTTGGCAAGTTGTTAAAACAATTAAGCCCAACAGGCGTTGGTTGGGATGGTACTTTTAATGGTAAAAAACTGCCATCAAACGATTATTGGTTTGTTGTGCAATACCTAGAACCTAGCGATGGTATTGTAAAACAATTTAGGGCTCATTTTTCACTCAAGAGATAAAAAAAGCGCAATGGAAATATCCATTACGCTTTTATATGTTAAAATAATTGTACTATAGATTCATGCTCAATGACAATGTAAAGTTTGAGTTTTCTCTATTAATTCTTGCGGCATTGGTCAACCCTACATTATATAATTGGTAGTTAATGTCTCTTTTAGAATTTTCGTAAGCTAAGTCCAATCTTGTGCCTCCAAAATTATAACCTATTCCTAACGAATATCCTTTTAAATCTCCATAAAATGAAGTGTCGTTGTAAGGGCTTTGTTCCAATCTATAACCACCTCTAAAACTAAAGTTGTCCTGCCTTAATTCGCCTCCAATTCTATAAGTATTAGCAACTTTTAAATTGTTTGAAATATTGGAGTTCTGCGAAGCAAAATAAGTATCAGATACAGGTTTAAATTTAGTGCTTCCATAATCCTTTCTAGAATAATCAAAGCTAATAAGTCCTTGCTTGCTTAATACCAAAGCAATACTTCCTGTTATTTTCGCAGGAGTTTGTAGTTTATAATCGGGATATATATTTATTATTCGTGGATCTACAATAGCTGTTGTTGGTCCACCATCGTCCCTAACAGATGCCACATATTGGCTTGTTTCTTCACTTATAGTGTACCATGTTGGGGAGTCATAACTAAGTCCAACCCTTACATCATTTGATAGTTTTGCAATTCCACCTAATTGGAAAGAAAACCCATTGCCTATAGTGGAAAGATTGTTTTCAAAATCCACTTCGGTAACCAACGAGCCAGCATTTGAGTTTTCTTCAAATAAAAATGTAGAACGATCGTAATTAATAAAATGAGAGTTTAGGTTTAAACCTAAATATAAATTGTCTTCGTATTGTACTGCAAGATTAATACCGAATTTTCCGTTATAACCAGTTGCAGCATAAGAATATTCTTGATTAAAAGTTCCAGGAGCGATATTCGAAAAATATAGCGTATTGGCATCATCGTCCATATCTGGTTCTAAAATATATGATTCATACCCTAAAAATGCCTGTTGATTTGTAAAGCCATACGTGGCTCCTATATCATTATAAGCATCATCAATGGACTCACCTGGTAAAGCAGTTATTTCATCCAATCTTAAACCTTGCGCATTAGCTAAAAAATAGCTATCAATGGATGTTGTACTCGTGCCTGAAGCATAAAAATCATCATCAAAATTTTGAGTTTGGTCATAAGTAAAACCTAAAACAAATTTCCTCCAAGGCGAATTATTTCTACTGTTAAACACAAAAACGGCTCCAGTTTGGTTAAATGCAAAATCAGAATTTGAGTTTGTATTTACACTATTAAAATAATTGGTCTCATTATTATAATTATAACTAGAAATTGATAATGACATGTGGCTGAAACTAAAAATTGCCGAACCCGCTGGATTGATGCTCATAGCAGAAATATCTCCTCCTAAGGCACCAAAAGCACCACTCATGGCTTTAAACCTAGCAGTTCCTTCAATATTGTCCGATGAATATCTTACTGCATCTGTAATATCTTGAGCGAACATAGTAGGCATAGATATCATGCCTATGAATAGTAATAATAACTTTTTCATACTTTTAATTTTTTCTTTTTCAACCTTGATTTAATTGTTTCTTCTAGATGAATTACTTCTACCACTACTTCTTGTTGAACTTCTGTTAGATGACGATCTATTACTAGAGCTAACATTATTAGACCTTCTAGAACTATTGTTGTTGGACCTAGTTGAAGATGATCTAGATGTAGAAGATCGACCTGATCTAGTTGTTGAAGATCTAGATCTAGAATTTGAAGTATTTCCAAAGCGAGAACTTCTAGTGGATCTTGATCGTGAATTTACACGAGAATTGCCAAATCTAGTAGCATTTACTCTAGAGCGACTACTTCTAAGAGCATTATTTCTTAAGTTTGTTGCTCTGCTGTTTATTGAGCTGCGTCTATTAGTGATGCCACTTCGTCTATTTGTAATGCCACTTATATTATTATTTGCATAAATAGAACCTCTTCTACTTGCACTGTACGATAAGTTTCTTCGGTTGTAAATATTTCCGTAATAGAAATTGTTGTAGCCATAATATGGATAACCATAACCATATCCATAGCCATATCCATAACCATAACCATAATAAGGATAACCATAGCCATATCCATAATACCATGGACTGCCCCAACCAAAATAAAAAGGAGAATACCCATAGTTGGAATAACCATAATAACCATAGCCATAGTTCCAATCATTATACCATCCATAGCCAGGATACCAAAATGAATCGTATAGAGGAGCTCTGTTGTAGATGTTTACTGTTATATCATCACTATATCCCCAACCAGCATAATTTTCTTGATTTAAAGAATCGTTTTCAACACCATAAGAGCCTTGATAAGCATCTATATCGGTGAAAATTGCATCTCCTGTATAATCTAGTTGAGTGGCTTTTTCATTAAAGTAATTTTTGTAATAAGCTGAATTTTCAGGTTCGTTTCCTGTTTCTTTGTATTCAACATTTTTAATCTCATAACTTTTTTCAGGCTCACCGTAAATGCCATCGTAGTCATAACTGGCATATTGGTAAGATCCACAAGATGTTAGTCCTAGAGCAAGGATTAACATTCCTATAATGGATATTTTGGAGTTTAAGTAGCTATATAATTTCATATCTCTTAAAATTAAATTGTTGAACATAACAAAAATAGTTAGTTTTGTCGAACTATTTTTTTATTTAACATAGTCACAATTTTTGTGCCAAATTAAGATATATGAGTAAAAATCTCACAAGTAGGAGCGAAGACTATTCAAAATGGTATAATGAATTGGTTGTTAAGGCAGATTTGGCTGAAAACTCGGCAGTTAGAGGTTGTATGGTAATTAAACCTTACGGTTATGCTATTTGGGAAAAAATGCAAGCTGAATTAGATAGAATGTTTAAAGAAACAGGACATCAAAACGCATATTTTCCATTATTTGTTCCTAAAAGCTTGTTTGAAGCCGAAGAGAAAAATGCCGAAGGATTTGCCAAAGAATGTGCTATTGTAACACATTACAGGTTGCAAAACGATCCTGATAATGAAGGGAAACTTAGAGTAGATCCGGATGCGAAACTTGAAGAAGAATTAATTGTTAGACCAACAAGTGAAGCCATTATTTGGAACACTTACAAGGGTTGGATTCAATCTTATAGAGACTTACCATTATTAATAAACCAATGGGCAAATGTCGTGCGCTGGGAAATGCGTACTCGTTTATTTTTGCGTACAGCCGAGTTTTTATGGCAAGAAGGACACACAGCTCATGCAACCAAAGAAGAGGCTTGGGAAGAAACCAAATTAATAAATAATATATATGCTAATTTTGCCGAAAATTTTATGGCTATTCCAGTTATTCAAGGTTTAAAAACCGAGAGTGAGCGTTTTGCAGGCGCAGAGGAAACCATGTGTATTGAAGCATTAATGCAAGATGGAAAAGCACTACAAGCTGGAACATCTCATTTTTTAGCCCAAAATTTCGCCAAAGCTTTTGATGTGAAGTTTACCAATAAAGAAGGGAAGCAAGATTATGTTTGGGCAACTTCATGGGGAGTTTCAACACGATTAATGGGAGCTTTAATTATGACACATAGTGATGATAAAGGCTTGGTTTTACCACCAAATCTAGCACCAAATCAAGTAGTGATTGTCCCAATTTATAGAAATGAAGAGCAATTGGAAGAAATATCAAAGGTCGCAAATAAAATAACTGCAGATTTAAGAGCTATAGGTGTTTCAGTGAAGTTTGATAACAGAACCACATTTAGACCAGGAGCTAAATTTGCCCAACATGAATTACAAGGAGTACCGTTACGTATTGCTATAGGGCCAAAAGACTTGGAAAATGGAACAGTTGAGTTGGCAAGAAGAGATGCATCAACTAAAGAAATTGTCTCGTTAGACGCACTTATTGATACTGTTGAAAACTTAATGAAAGAAATCCAGGACACTTTGTTTAATAAAGCACTAAATTTTAGAGACTCACATATTACCGAAGTAGATACATTTAATGAGTTTAAAGATGTTTTGGAAAATAAAACAGGATTCATCTCGGCCCATTGGGATGGTACTTCTGAAACTGAAAATAAAATTAAAGAGATAACTAAAGCAACTATTAGATGTATTCCTATAGATAATAAAATTGAAGAAGGCAAGTGTGTGTACTCAGGAAACCCATCTAAACAGCGTGTTTTATTCGCTAAAGCTTATTAGGGTTTAAATTTTATGAAAAAATTCATTAAGAAGTTGCAACATTTAAAAATAGTTGTATTTTTGCATCCGCAATGGAAACATTGTAAGTTATTTGAAAACAATTGAGAGTTTTAAAATTTAGAATTAAATTTGCAAACTCAAAATAAAATGGCCCGTTCGTCTATCGGCTAGGACGCCAGGTTTTCATCCTGGTAAGAGGGGTTCGATTCCCCTACGGGCTACAACGATTTAAAAAAAATAAAATGGCAAATCATAAGTCAGCGTTAAAAAGAATTAGAAGTAACGAAGCGAAACGCTTAAGAAATAAGTATCAGCATAAAACCACACGTAATGCTATTAAGAAATTACGTGATATGGAGAATAAAACAGATGCCGAAAAATTATTTCCATCAGTTGCTTCAATGATTGATAAGTTAGCAAAGAAAAACATTATCCATGATAATAAAGCTGCTAATTTAAAATCTGGACTTGCTAAGCATATTGCTACTTTATAGTAGAAACGCAATAACTTTTATAAAATATTAAAAGCTTCTCTTTTGAGAGGCTTTTTTATTTGGCAAAAAAATAAGCCTTAGTGAAAACTAAGGCTTATCAAGTTTATAAGATAGTACGTGTGTTTTTATTAACTGTTCATAGAAATTAAAAACTCTTCGTTATTTTTAGTTTGTTTGAAACGATCGTTAATAAATTCCATGGCTTCCACAGGATTCATGTCTGCAAGGTATTTACGCATTACCCACATTCTTTGAATGGTGTTTTCGTCTAGCAATATATCGTCTCTACGAGTACTTGACGATGTTAAATCAATAGCAGGGAAAATTCTTCTGTTAGATATTTTTCTGTCTAATTGCAATTCCATATTACCAGTTCCTTTAAATTCTTCGAAGATTACTTCGTCCATTTTAGAACCAGTTTCGGTAAGTGCAGTAGCAATAATTGTTAATGAGCCTCCATTTTCTATATTACGTGCTGCACCAAAGAAACGTTTTGGTTTATGTAATGCATTGGCATCAACACCACCACTTAATATTTTACCAGAAGCTGGTTGAACCGTATTATAGGCTCTAGCTAAACGAGTAATTGAATCTAAAAGAATTACAACATCATAACCGCATTCTACAAGTCTTTTTGCTTTTTCAAGGACAATATTTGCAATTTTCACATGCTCATTTGCTTCTTTATCAAAAGTCGAGGCAATTACTTCTCCCCTAACATTACGTTGCATGTCTGTTACTTCTTCAGGTCGCTCATCAATTAATAAAATCATTTGATAAACTTCTGGATGATTAGCAGCTATGGCGTTTGCAACATCTTTAAGCAACATTGTTTTACCTGTTTTTGGTTGTGAAACAATCATACCACGTTGTCCTTTACCAATTGGTGAAAACAAATCCATGATTCTCGTTGAAATAGTACTTTGCCTTTCAGCAATATTGAATTTTTCTTGAGGAAAAAGTGGCGTAAGGTGTTCAAAAGAAACGCGATCTCTAACGACTTGAGGGTCGAGACCGTTGATTTTAGTTACTTTTATTAATGGAAAATATTTTTCACCTTCTTTTGGAGGTCTTACATTTCCTAAAACAGTATCTCCTTTTTTTAGACCAAATAATCGAATTTGTGATTGCGATACATAAATATCATCTGGAGATGATAAATAATTGTAATCTGATGAGCGTAAAAATCCATAACCGTCCTGCATAACATCCAGTACGCCTTCACTTTCTATAATGGCATCAAATTCAAAATCAGGTTCACGATAACGGTTACGACTGTCTTTGTTTCCGTTATTGCCTTGATTGCCTTTGTTTGGAGTTCTATTTTGATCTTTGTTGTCTCTTTGAGGGCGATTTTGCGGGTCTCTTTTTTGAGGCTCTCTTTTTTTGTGTTCTCTTTTTTGAGGCTCTTTAATAGTAGATTCTGGTTTTAAATCTTTATTAGTAGTCTCTTGTTTTTTAGGAGCTTCTTCCTTTTTTTGTTGATTCTTAAAATTATCTGATTTATTTTCAGCTTTTTCTTTAAAATCAATTGTTTTTTGAGAAGGAGCATCATTATTTTTTTGTACGCGCTCTCTCTTTTTTCTTTGAGGTCTTTGGTGTACTTTCTCTGATTTTTGAGAAGTTGTAGCTTGAGTTGGGTTTGCAGCTTGATGATCTAAGATTTGATAAACCAAATCAAGTTTTTTTAATGAACGATACTTAGAGATGTTCAAGTTTTTAGCTATTTCCTGTAATTCAGGAAGCTTTTTTTCTTTTAATTGTGAAATTTCAAACATTGTTGAATTAATATAATTGGGTTTTTAAGAAATTAAATTGTCCCTAAGGTTTCCTTTAAGAAATCGATGGAATAATTTGTGTGATTTTTTTGAAGATTTAACATTGTGCGGTACAGTAAATTGCACAATTACATTGCAATTATACAACTTTATTTTTAATAAATAAGTATAAGTTTTAAAAAGAAACCATTATTTTTGTGCTTCAATTTTTAGAAACAATGCTTCAAAGAATTCAAACTATATACCTTTTAATCGCTGCTGGAATTTCAGCAGGATTGATTTTTGCGTTTGATTTATGGACAACGAGCGATGGTGTTTCTTTTTTTGCTAAAGATGAATTGCTGTATTTGAGCTTGTTTTATGGTTCGGCAGTATTATCTTTAATAACTGTATTTATGTATAAAAATAGGAAGTCTCAGTTTGTAATGGGACGTCTTAACATCATATTAAACTTTATTTTACTAGGATTATTTGTGTATCGATCACTTAATTTATCTGGAGAAACTACGGTTTCTGAGAAAGGTATTGGGATTC
>CALZKX010000261.1 GCA_945788155.1 uncultured Flavobacteriaceae bacterium | reverse complement strand
TGCTTTTATTGTATTCATATTAATTTATCTTAAACTATCTAACATGGATTTGAAATATTTTAGTCACGTTAGGTCACGTTCATTCCTCCATCAATTACATGTATGGCACCAGTAATATAGTTGCTTGAATCTGAGGCCAAAAACAAGGCTAATTGCGCAATTTCCTCAGATTCAGCATATCTTTTAAAGGGTATGTCTGCCTCAAATTCTTTTTGCACATCTTTGGCATGACCTGGTGAAATACTTTCCTCTATGGAACGCATCATACGGTTATTTACTGGTCCAGGGTGAATGGTATTAACCCTAATACTACGATTGCAAATTCTATTGCTGCAACTTTCATAATACCTACAACAGCATGCTTGCTTGCAACATAGGCACCAAGACCTGAAAAGCCTTTTAGACCTGCAACAGATGATGTAATCATGACACTTCCACCATCCTTCATTTTTGGAATTACATATTTGCAACCCAACCAAACACCCTTTAAATTAACAGCGATAACATTATCAAAATCGGTTTCTGGATATTGCTCGATGGGTTTCACTGAGCCTTCTACTCCTGCATTATTAAAAAAGACATCTATATGCCCAAACTTTTCAAGTGTTGCTTCAGTGTACTTTTTTGTGTCTTCTATTTTTGTGACATCTGCAATGCAGTACGAAACATTTTTAGTATTTAATTCTTTAATAGCAGATTTTAGCTTGTCTTCTTTTCGGCCAACCAACATTACTTTAGCACCTTCGGCCAAAAAAAGTTTTGCTGTAGCTTTGCCTATACCTCCTGAGCCTCCAGTAATGATTATATTTTTGTTTTTTAAAATTTCCATGTTAACATTTTTGTAATTAATTAAAAAAGAATATTATGATAGACCATAAATTTTAAATCTTTAGGAAGCTCGGATCTTATATCTTCAAGTTCGCCTAACGAGATGTATTTACGCAAAAGGATAAATGTGGTATCTATATAGTTTTCGGCAACTTCATCAGATTCTAAATCGTACACCGAAGTAACGCCATCATATTTTCTAACCAAATCAATAAATTCAGTCATGTTTTTTACCTTTTCCCTTTTATGGGTTGTCCATCCATTTACATAGACCGCTTTTAAAAACATTGGGAACTGTGCAATAAGCTGTATGGATTCTTCTACAGATATCACCTCTCGTAATGCATGTAAAATAGCAGATAGTATACGTCCAGCTTTTTTGGTATCGGTTGCCAGATTCATTTCTCTAGAGTATTCCTTTAAAAAAGTATTTGCTTCTGCTGCAAATTGATTAAAATTAAGTGCCATGACAATAAATTTATTGGTGAGCTATAAAGTTGGTGACTATCAATAAGTTACCAAATGATATATATCAGTATTAAAAAGATTTTTAAATAAATTTTAATTGAAAAAGTTATAAAATAGGAGCACCCTTTCTAATAATACCATACAAACTTTAAAAAAGCACTATCATAAATAAGGTATTAGATAACAAATTCAATCTGATATATATCATTGTTTACCACTATTGCATGCTGTACTTTTAAATGACCAGTAAACAGAATAGCCATGAGAAAAATATTAGTACCAACAGATTTTTCAGATAATGCAATGAATGCCATACAATATGCTTTGGAATTATTTAAATATGAACGAAGCGATTTTTTTATAATGCACGCTTATCAAGACGAAACTTATGCCGATACTTCTCTATTAAGCCAAGAAACACTTAAAAAAGTGACACAAATTATTGGTGATAAATCTCAAAAACAATTAGAAAACACGCTAAAAAAAATAAAAAGCATTTCACCAAATCCTAGGCATACGTATAATATAATATCCTCAAACAGTATGCTCATGGACGAGGCAGATAAAATTGTAGATAAAGAAAACATAGACATCATCGTAATGGGAACACGTGGCGAAACAGACGATAGAAAATTAACTTTTGGCAGTCATACATTACAAGTTTTAAAATACGTACAATGTCCTGTTTTGGCAATTCCCGCTAATTATAAATACACACAACCAAAACATATTTTGTTTCCTACCGATTATATGATTCCTTATAAACGAAGAGAGCTTAAATTATTATGCGAAATGGCTTCGCCTTATAGAGCTGTAATAGATATGCTATACATTTCGAAAAGCGACAAGCTTTCATTAAGGCAGGAAGATAATAGAAAGTTTATAAACGAAAATTTATGTAAAAACAGCATAAACTTTAAAACAGTTTACAATAAAAATATAACCAATGCCATATACATATACATTAAAGAGAATAAGACTGATATGTTGGTAATGGTAAATACAAGACATTCATTTTTAGAAAGCATCTTGTTTAAATCTACCATAGACAAAATGAGTTTACATTTAGATATTCCGTTTTTGGCATTACAAAATATAAGGCGAGTAGCTGTATAACTTAACATTTAACTACCATGAAAAAAATATTGTTACCAACCGATTTTTCTGATAATTCCTGGAACGCCATAAAATATGCACTTCAATTATTTAAAGATCAGGAATGCAACTTTATATTATTGAACACCTATACACCAATAATTTATCAATTTGAATATATTCAACCCAGTTCAGCTCAATTTGGGCTTGTTGATACCCTGAAAGAGGCCTCTCAAAAAGGACTGGATGAGTTGCAAAAAAATATCCTTAGCGAATTCAACAATCCAAAACATGTATTTACAAAAATATCATCCTTTAACAGTCTTACAACAGAGATTGATGACCTTTACACAAATAACATCATGGATATTATTGTTATGGGAACCAAAGGCGCAAGTGGTGTCACTGGTGTCCTGTTTGGCTCGAACACCATACATGTAATTAAAAATGCCAAATGCCCAGTAATGGCAATTCCAAGTGATTTTTCTTTTGAAACACCTCACGAAATACTATTTCCAACAGATTATGAAATCGAATATCAGGCAAAGCATTTAAAACCCATTATTGACATTGCACAAAACCACATTTCAAGGGTCAACATTATGCATGTTTATACTGGTAACGATTTAACAGAGGCTCAACAAAAAAATAAATCGATACTAGAAACCAGTATAAAAAATGTAGCACACCTTTTTCATGATATCAAGAATCAAAATGTACCTGAGGCCATTACTAATTTTCAATTAAAGGCACGCATCAATTTATTGGTAATGATAAATAATAAACATTCATTTTTCGAAAACTTGTTTTTTAAATCCACCATTAACCAAATTGGGTTCCATTTAAATATTCCTTTTTTGGTAATTCCTTCAGGGAAATAGATCTTAAACTGATTTATATCATTTAGATTCTGCTAGTTACAGCTTATTTTTATCTAAATAAAGTAAAGAAATGAAACGTAAAATTCTCCTTCCTACCGATTTTTCAAATAACTCATGGTTAGCCATTAACTATGCCTTGCAATTATTTAAAGATGAAGCTTGTGATTTTTACTTACTTAATGCATTCTCTGGAACAAATAATCTTATAAAAAACATTATAAATATAGAATCTGGAGGAGATTTTTATAAAGAGGCAAAAGAAAAATCCGAAGAAAATTTATCCAAAATATTAGATAAACTTATTATAAACGAACATGGCGACCCAAAACATAGCCTTAAAACCATTTCTGTATTTAATGATCCTATTGAGGCCATAAAAGATATTATAGAACAAAAAGATATTGAAATGGTAATTATGGGTACCAAAGGCAAAACAAATGACAAAGGAACTGTATTTGGCAGTGTTGCGGTTTATGTAATGGAAAAAGTAAGAAATTGTCCAGTAATTGTTGTACCAGAAAGTGCCAAACATACTTTACCTAAAGAAATTGTATTCCCAACAAGTTATAAAACACACTACAAAAGACGTGAATTAAGTTACTTAACCAACATTGCAAAAAAATGTGATGCAACCATAGCGATACTTCACATTTCTGAAGAGAATGAATTAGATGAAAATCAAAAAGAGCATAAACAAATGCTCAATGATATTTTTGAAGATGCTAAGTACACATTCCATTCATTGTCACATTACTCTGTAGAATCTGCAGTAAATATTTTTGTAGAAAGCAGAGATAGTGATATGGTTGCTTTTATTAATAAAAAGCATGCCTTTTTTGGTAGTATATTAACAAACCCAATGGTTAAAGGCATCGCATTTCACTCTAAAGTACCAATTTTAGTAATGCACGATTTAAGAAATTAAAAACATTAGAAAATGAAAAAAACAGGCATTTGGTTAGATAAGGACAAAGCACTTATTGTCACCCTAGAAAATGGTAAAGAGACATTAAATACTATTATGTCTAACGTAGAACATTATCGCCCTCATGGTGGTTCTGGAACTCGATTTAAAGGTGGTCCACAAGATGTTGTACAGGACAGTAAATACCTAGATCGTGAAAAACAACAACTAAAACAGTACTATAAATCTTTGGCTTCAGAAATTAAAGATACCGATGCTTTAGTAATTTTTGGTCCTGCAGACACTAATAAGAAATTTAGTAAAGAATTACATAAAAACCATAAGTCTTTAAGCACCAAAATAAAAAGTGTAAAAAAAGCAGATAGCATGACCGAAAACCAAGTAAAAGCTTGGGTTAGAGACTTTTTTAAGTCTCATTAAATGTTAGTCCATTTATTAGTTAGTTGGTTGAAAACTGTTAAAACATTATTTTTTTGGCAGTTTTCTTTAAAAAGAAATTGAGTAGATAAAAAGACACCTTAACTAGAAAATTCCTAAAACAGTCATCCCAAAGTTAATAACTCACTTAACAAATTGATATATATCATTTTAAAAAGTTGCTTTCGGTATTAAATTTAGCAGCACAATTTAATGTTTAATCTAAAATTATATATCATGACAACACTAGCAAAACGTAGAAACAGAAACAGACAATTATCTCCATTTAGAAGCAGATTAATGTCTCCTTGGGAAGATAGATTATTTCCATCAAGCCTAAATGAATTTCAAAACTTCTTCAAATTCGATGATATTTTTAATGGTGATTTTATGGAAGAAGATAGCCTTATGCCATCAATGAATGTGAAAGAACATAAAAATGATTTTGAAATTGAACTTGCAGCACCAGGTTTTAACAAAAAAGACTTTGAAGTTACCATAGATGGTAATATACTTAATGTTGAAGGGGAAAAAAGTGATGAAACAAAGGAGGAAGAAGAAAACTATACTTGCAAAGAGTTTAGCTATAAATCTTTTAAAAGATCTTCAACTTTACCTGAATCAATTGATTTTAATCAAGACGTAAAAGCAACTTACAAAGATGGTATTTTAAAAATAAATTTAGAAAAGAAGCCTGAAGCCAAAAAAATATCTACAAAAAAAGTGGTGAAAATTGCCTAATATCTAAAATGGCTACCTGAAAAGTAATTTTTAGGTAGCCATTTTTTAAAACAAATATCATGAAAACAACACACACTAATACAAAATATATAGAGTGGCTAAGTGCTCAAACTATGCACAAAAACTCAATTGATTGGTTGTCAGACTTAGAATTCATGAAAAATGAACAATTATTTTTTGATGATCTGGTCAAGTCATATACATTACAATTAATAGATTCAAAACACTTTACAAAAAGTAAAACAATAATTGACACATTAAGTAAGCTTCAAAAAAAAACCGATTTACTTATAAAATATGTAAAAAACCATAGAAACGATTTAAAGATTATGGTCGATGGTATAGATCAACTAAAAGAAGAAGCAGATTATAAAAATGAACATCGTCGTTTAATTGTTGAAATTAATGGTTTTATAAAAGAATACAGAGTATTAAAAACTTCCCTTTTTGGTTTAATAAAAACCATTAAAAAGGAAGAAAAACAAAAACGTTTGATAGATAAAACTTAATATTTTACTTATAGCGTTTAGTAAAACATCTATAAAAATTCAGTAACCTTATTGCCTACTTGTCAGATAAAAGCCTTGTGAATTTAAAGTTTACAAGGCTATATTTGTGTGTCTCAAGTTCTGGTTGTGTAAAAACAATCCTGTTAAAAAGAGCTGGTTAATAGTAAATAATTTCTAAATTTATACTTTACACAAAGCATAACCTTTTAAACCAACCTTATGAAGAATTTATTTCGCTTTTTGTTTAGCCTTTTCTTTTTGGCAAGCCTATCTGTTAATTCACAAATCCCAAAACCATCCGATGTGTTTGGATTTGAAGTTGGAGCCGATTATAAACTAGCCGATTACGATCAAATGCTTGACTATTATGAAAAACTAGCAGCATCAACCAATCGCGTTCAAATGATTGACATTGGAAAATCTGTTATGGGACGTCCAATGAAGTTACTATTCATTTCAAGTGAAGAAAACATGAAATCCCTTGAAAAGTGGCGAACTATAAGTGAAAAATTATCTCGAGCAAGAGTATCGCCTCAAGAAGCAAAAAAACTATCCTATGAAGGAAAAGCCATTGTTTGGTTTGATGGAGGCATGCATGCAACCGAACGTGCTCATGCACAAATGACATCCGAACTTATGTGGCGAATAGCTTCAGAAGAGTCTGACGAAATGAAAAAAATAAGAGACAATGTTATTACACTAGTGGTTCCAGTAATAAATCCAGATGGTGTAGATATTGTAGTAGATTGGTACAAAAAAAATCTAGGAACACCTTATGAAACAACTGGGCCTCCTATTCTCTATCAAAAATATGTAGGCCATGACAACAATAGAGATTGGTTTATGAATAATATGCCAGAAACCAAAGCTGTTACAACCGTTTTATACAACCAATGGTATCCTCAAATTGTCCATAATCATCATCAAACATCGCCTTCTTGGGCACGAATATTTTTACCACCTTTTAGAAGCCCTGTAAATCCAAATATTCATCCTGGAGTAACCACAGGTGTTAATCTTGTTGGAACAGCTATGGCAAATAGATTTGCAATGAAAAAAATGCCTGGAGTTATCTCGGGAACATCCTTTAGTATGTTTTGGAATGGAGGCATGAGAACCACACCATACTACCACAACCAAATAGGTATTTTAACCGAAGTAGCTCATGCAACTCCTACACCTCGTTATTACGACCCAGAAAAGAAACCAAAAAATGTTGGTAGAAAACCCTCAAATGGTACCGAAATATTTTATCCGTATCCTTGGGAAGGTGGCGAATCGCATTTTAGAGATGCTGTTGACTATATGTTGACTGCTTCTATGGGAATTTTAGACCTAGCAGCCGATAAAAAAGATGAGTTTTTGTACAACATCTATGATATGGGTAAAGACGCCATCGAAAATAACGAACAAGCGTTTGCTTATGTTATCCCAAAAAACCAATGGAATCCTAGCGAAGCTGTCAATCTTACAAATATCTTAATGCAAGGCGGTCTTGAGGCTCACAAAGCTACTTCTTCTTTTAGTATTGGCGATAAAACCTATCAAGCAGGTTCGGTAATCTTTTTTGGGGCACAAGCCTTTAGACCTTATCTAACAGATTTACTGGAAAAGCAAGATTACCCTGATCAATTTTTATATCCAGGAGGACCACCACAACCGCCTTACGATTTGGCTGGCTGGACATTACCAATGCAAATGGGTATTACTGTAGATAGAATTGACGACACTTTTAACACCAACACAGAAGCAATTACATCTAAACTAAACTATAAAGAAGGAATTGTTGAAGGAAATGGCAGTTTTATGTTTTCCAACAAGGATAATTTAAGCGCTTTAGCAGTAAACAGGCTTCAAAAAGCTGGTTATACTGTTGGAAAATTAAAAACAGATTATTATAATTTTTCTGTAGGCTCTTTTGTAGTAAAAGGTAAAAGAAACTTAAAAAATAATCTTTCAAAATTAAGTAAAGAATTAGGCATTGATTTTAAAGGTGTTAACTCTATTGATAATTCTAAGGTTAAAGTATTAAACAAAATAAAAGTAGGCTTGTACAAATCTTGGCAAGCAAATATGGATGAAGGTTGGACCAGATGGATGCTAGAACAATTCGAATTTGATATTGATACCTTGCACAACAAAGACATAAAAAACGGAAAACTATCACAGTACAGTGCTATTATATTTCCATCGCAAAGCCCAAATGGTATCTTACATGGCTATCGTGAAAATAGTATGCCTAAAAAGTTTACAGGAGGCATCGGCTTAGATGGAATGGCAAAAATTGACCACTATGCAAAATCTGGTGGAACCGTTGTGTTCTTTGATTCTGCAAGCGATTTAGCTGTTCAACAATTAGGGCTTCCAGTACGTAATGTTATTTCTAATTTATCATCAAGCAACTTTTTTATTCCTGGATCATTAATTAGAATGAAAGTAGATACTAACAATCCTTTAGCTTATGGAATGATGGATGAAGTTGC
>CALZKX010000260.1 GCA_945788155.1 uncultured Flavobacteriaceae bacterium | reverse complement strand
TACATCCTTTCTGTTGCACTTTTCCTAGCCTCACGACTGGTGGCTGTTAGCCACTATGTTGCACTATGGTGTTCGGACTTTCCTCAATAACATTAAAAGTCACTGCGATAAGGCGATCTACTTGAATACAAAATTACAATAATTATACCATAAAAATATATGACAATTGTTAATAACTCATCTTAAATTCTGAATTCAGAATTCTGAATTCAGAATTGAATTTTTAACTTTGTTAAGCTTAAAGTTCAGTATTTAAAAATGCTGAATTAAATTCAGCATACAATGGAACACTTTGTAGTATCAGCAAGAAAGTACAGGCCACAAACCTTTAAGGATGTTGTTGGGCAACAGGCTATTACAAACACTTTATTGAATGCTATTGAAAACAATCATTTAGCACAAGCACTCTTATTTACAGGTCCTCGTGGTGTTGGCAAAACAACATGTGCACGAATTTTAGCCAAAATGATAAACAGTGATGGTAACGAAAGAGAGGATGAAGATTTTGCTTTTAACATTTTTGAACTGGATGCAGCTTCCAACAACTCGGTTGATGACATTAGAAGTTTGACCGATCAGGTTCGTATTCCACCACAAGTGGGCAAATACAAAGTGTACATTATTGACGAGGTTCACATGCTGTCACAATCTGCCTTTAATGCCTTTTTAAAAACACTTGAAGAACCACCAAAACATTGCATTTTTATTCTTGCAACAACCGAAAAGCATAAAATTATTCCAACCATTCTATCTCGTTGTCAAATATTTGATTTTAAACGCATTACAGTTAAAGATGCGAAAAATTACTTGAAGCACATTGCTGAACAACAACATGTTGAAGCCGAAGATGATGCTTTGCATATTATTGCTCAAAAGGCGGATGGAGCCATGCGCGATGCACTATCTATTTTTGACCGTGTTGTAAGCTTCTCTGGTAAACATTTAACAAGACAAGCAGTTACAGAAAACCTAAACGTTTTAGATTACGAAACGTACTTTAAAAGTACCGATCTCATTTTGGACAATAATATCCCAGAACTATTATTACAATTCAATAATACCATTTCAAAGGGTTTCGATGGCCATCATTATATTGCAGGTTTGGCATCACACTTTAGAGACCTTTTAGTTTGTAAAACACCACAAACAATAAATTTACTAGAAGTTGGTGACCAAACAAAAGCAAAGTACCTAAAACAATCTAAAACAACATCTCAAGAATTTTTATTACAAGGTATTGCATTAGCAAATGATTGTGACCTTAAATACAAAACCAGTAGAAACCAGCGTTTACTGGTGGAATTATGCCTTATGCAACTTGCCTCTATCACTTTTGATGGAGAAAAAAAAAACAGCAGTAGCCATTTTATAATTCCTGCATCTTACTTTAAAAATAAAGGCATTACTCCTATTCCTGTAAAAAAACCCAATACCAATAAGGAGTTACAAGCTAATATGCCTAAGCCTTTTAAACCATCCGTCATTAACGAGCCAGTACCTGAAAACATAAAAGTAGAATCAATTGAAAATGACGTGGCTCAAAAACTATCTAAAAAAAGACCGAAAATAATTTTAAATAGGCAATCAAAAACAACATCTGGACTTTCACTAAGCAGTATAAAAAAGAAAAAGGAACACCTTATTAAGCAAATGGAAGTGGTTATTGATGAAGAAAACCTTCCAACCGATAGTTTTTCTGAAAGTAACATGCAAGCAGCCTGGGAAGAATTTGTTATTGGTCTTGAAAAAAAAGGTAAGTATAATTTAGCTTCCATTTTACGCATCGATACACCAAAACTCTCATCAGAAACCGTGATAAATATGGTATTCCCAAATTCGACAAATAAAGTTGAAGTTGAGCGACAACAATATGATTTGCTTGCCTACATAAGAAAAAAGCTAAACAACTTTTCGGTAACTTTAGATATTACTGTTAACGAAGAATTGGAAAAGCAATATGCTTATACTCCTATTGAAAAATATGAAAAGTTGAAGGAAAAGAACCCAAATATTGATTTATTGCGCAAAACTTTTGATTTAGATATATAATGAGGTACTACTCTATCTTTTTTTTCTTATTGGTTTTTTCCATGTTATCTTGCAATGGTAGAGATCGGGCTTTAGAAACCAACAAAGAACGCCTTTTAAATAACCCATTATCTGTTGCAGATTTGGAAATCATCAAGTTTGTTCCAGAGAATCATATTAGAAGTGTTACAGATACGTTACTTGACACCAAAACAAATGTCCAGGTTTCCTATTACTCATCACCTAATAAATCTGTAATCGTATTAAATAAAAATAATAAGCACAACCAAAATATTAAAACTCATTACAGAGAGTTTGAGTCTGAAATAAAAGTCTTTAAAAACGATAAGCTTTTATTTTTAGGTATTCTTAATAAGGATCATTTTATAACAAATGAGCAAAGCTTTTGGAAAAATGCAATTTTACAATATGTTTGGTTAGATGCGTTTCAAAGTTCTGATAACAATTATAAGCTGTATTGCTCATTTCTAATACCAGAAACCGACAAGTATAAAATGTATAGTATCCATTTCAACAATTCCGGAGAAAAAACAATAAAACTTATAGAAACTTCATAATCTAATAATTATGTTAGGATTAAAACTTCCAACAGATCCTCGTTGGGTAAATATAGTAGAAAAAAATATCGAGGAAATCCTTACAGACCATGCGTTTTGTGAGCAAAAAGCTACCAGCACAGCCATTTCATTAATTGTAAGCTTTCCAGAGTATACTGCATTGGTTCAAGAGATGATTGAATTGGTTCAAGAAGAAATGAGCCATTTTAAAATGGTGCACGATATTATTTTAGAACGTGGTTACACTTTGGGTAGGGACAGAAAAGATGACTATGTTGTACAACTCCTAAAATTTTTCCCAAAAGGAGGCAGTAGGACCACACAGTTAGTACATCGCTTATTATATGCAGCTTTAATAGAAGCAAGAAGTTGTGAGCGTTTTAGGTTGTTGTCTCAAGAACTGCAAGACAAAAAACTAGCGTCATTCTATAAGAAATTAATGATAAGTGAGGCCAATCATTATACCATGTTTTTAGGGTTTGCACGACAATATGGCGATAGGAAAGAAGTAGATAAGAAATGGCAAGATTTACTGCAATTTGAAGCTGAAATCATGAACAACCTAGGATATAAAGAAACGGTTCACGGCTAAATGGTTTTACTTGATATTGTTTCGTAATACAAGCTTTTAATAATCCCATCAGACAGCCCAATTTTTGGTACATAAATATGCTTGGCCTTGCTCCATTTCATGGCCGAAAGGTATATTTGCATGGCAGGGATAATAACATCTGCCCTATCTTGGTTTAAATCTAATTCTGTAATACGCTCTTCATACGAATATGATTTTAATGTCTGGTAATAAGTACTTAAATAAAAATATGTGAGAGGTTTACCAATTGCCTTACCTGAAATTTTGAAGATTTTGTTAATATTTCCTCCAGAACCTATCACATCAACTTTATCATATTTTTCAGTATTTGTTTTTATCCACGATTCCAGTTCTAACCAAGTTTCGCGTTTAACAGAATCATTTAAAAGCCTTACTGTTCCAATTCTAAACGATTTTGAAGTGACTTTTTTACCATTGTGGATTATTGAAAATTCGGTGCTTCCTCCTCCAACGTCAACATAAACGTAATTTCTATCATTATTTATATATTCGTGCAAATCTGTTTCAGCAATGATTGCTGCTTCCTCATCTCCATCAATAATATCTATTTGGATTTTAGATTGCTCAAATATTTCATTCGCTATTTCAACACCGTTATTAGCTTCCCGCATTGCCGATGTAGCACATGCTTTATAAAGTTCTACTTTATGAGATTTCATAAGTAATTTAAACGCCATCATAGTATCTTTTAACCGTTTCTTATTTTCATTTGAAATTGTATTATGAATAAACACATCGGCTCCTAAACGAATTGGCACTCTTACCAAAGAACTCTTTTTAAAACGCACTGGTTTCCCATCTTCTTCAATTATTATTGCTATTAATAGCCTAACAGCATTTGAACCAATATCTATCGCACCATACTTCTTAATTGATAGCATACAATATTTTTTTCCTAATAGTATTTGTTCTTCAAAAATAAGCAATCTAATTACTTAAAGAAATTAATATTTTGTATTAATTGTAGTCTTTTTATTACTTATAAATACGTTTCGTCGAATAAATTATCCTCTTTGTGGAATTATATGTATCTTGGCCTTAGTAAAAGAATTGATCCAAATCTATTTTTTAACTCTATGAAAGCTAAACCTACATGCTATCTCTTTTTATATATGGTAAAAAATTACGCATAAATACATAAGAAATATGT
Organism: uncultured Flavobacteriaceae bacterium; assembly: GCA_945788155.1. Classification (GTDB taxonomy): domain Bacteria; phylum Bacteroidota; class Bacteroidia; order Flavobacteriales; family Flavobacteriaceae; genus Pontimicrobium. Next base: position 2,935 of record CALZKX010000260.1, on the reverse strand, counting down.
TGTTGAGGGCTATTTCAATAATGATTAATAGATAGTTAGGGTGGCTTATTAGCTAACCATTTATTTATGAAAAAAATTACTCAATACAACCACTTGGCAATAATCATATTGGGTTTTATTTTAATTCAAAGTATAGATGTTGATGCACAAGTACTTGATCCATTTACTTCAAGATATACTGAATCTATAAGAGGTGATATTACTATTATCGCTAATAATATGATTTCTAGAAACCCCATAAGTAATTACAATGGAATAGATGATAATCATGATTTTTCAGACAATGTATATGTTGATATAGATAATGATAATAATACATTTAACTCTAGTAGTGCTAACTTTAATAATCCGGATCCTAATTTAAATTGTATAACCTTAAGAAAAGTCTATTTATATTGGGCAGCAGCAGATAAGGAAACTAACGGAAACGACAATCAGCCCAATTGGAACTTCAATGATGTTAAGTTAATGCTTCCTGGAGAAACTAACTATACTACATACTCTGCAGACGAAGTAATCTATAGAGGTCGCGATGTTCATTTTAGTAACGATCCTTATGTATGCGTCAAAGAAATTACCAACGAAGTTCTAAATTTAAGTTCACCATACGGAACATACCAAGTTGCAAATGTTGAAGGTAAAATTGGTGGATTAATGGAGCACCAACCTGGAGGTAATGCTGGAACTTCGGGAGGGTGGCAAATAATTTATGTTTATAGTAGCCCAGATTTAAACATGAAAAACATTAGTATTTTTGATGGTTATGCGCATGTTACAAATAGCAATAACAATTTCGATGTAAATTTCAATGGTTTTCAAACCACTCCCAATGGTCCAGTAAACACTAGAATTGCCATCGGCTCGCTAGAAGGTGATAGAGCTCTAGATGGAGATAAATTACAAATTTTAGATACTTCTAATAACTTTATTGATTTAAATACGCCATTAAGAAATTCTGATAATTTTTTTAATAGTAGAATAACAATCGATAATAATGATTTCTTGGATAGAATACCTGCTAGCACAAACACGCTTGGGTTTGATGCAGCTGTATTTAATCTTGACAATACCAATAATAGCATTATAGGCAACAATCAAACATCGGCAACGATAAGATTAACCTCAGATCAAGAAACTTACGGTCTTTATTTTCTTGGTTTATCTGTTGATGTTTGGGCTCCAAGCTTATACCCTATCCGGTTAGATAGTGATGCTCAAAATAATCTAGTTCAAGCTGATGATAATGTTACTTTCGATTTTAATTTCTCTAATACAGGAAATGATGATGCCATAAACGTGGTTCTTTACACCACACTTCCAAATAACCTAGAATTTATATCGGCTAATAATTTACCAAATGGAGTAACGTATGCTTATGATATAAATACAAGGCTGCTTCAATTTTTTGTTGAAGATGGATTAGTGGACATTGGTGACCCAGAAATAGCAATACAATTTGACGTACAAATAAAGGATGAATGCTACTTTCTTGAGCAAAGCTGTGATTTAAATTTTGAATTACAAATAACCGCAACATATAATGGTATAAATAATCCTGCACCACAAACAACTTTAAGTTCAAGTAATCTTGATGTATGCCATTTAGGAAACGTATTGCCCATAACAATAACTCAGCCAGATGCTGCTATTTGGGCAAATCCACCAGAAGATTTAGATAGAACTGTAGACTGCGATAATATTAATGAGCTGTCCAATGCACAAAGTTTGTTTCCAACTACAGATAAATGTAACTTTAATTTAACAAAAACCAGTGGACCATTTGTTCCTGGCAATGGTTGTGGAGATCCAGGAACCTATACCAATACTTGGACATTTACAGATGCTTGTGGAAGAACCATTGCAGATTATGTACAAGTAATATCCATAATAAATACTTCAGGTCCAGTTTTTGATGTTTTACCAAATGATGCTACTTTGGAGTGTTCGGATACACCAAACTTTGCACAAGCAACTTTTTTAAATAGCTGCAGCAATTCAATCACTCTTACTTTTAACGATAGTACTACTCCTAGAGCTTGCTCTGGTGATTACTCTATAACACGAACGTGGACTGCAGTTGATGAATGTGGAAATACAACCATAGCAAGCCAAACCATAAACTTTGAGGATACAACAGCACCAACACTAATTAATACTTATGATATTGAATTATCCATTTCATGCGAATTACCTCCAGATCCTCCAAATCTAGTATTTACCGACAATTGCTCTTCAAACCCAGAAATCATCTTTTATGAGCAAATTATTGAGATTGATTTTAATAATTTTGATATAGTGAGAACTTGGGAAGTTTACGATGATTGCACAAACATGAGCACATACAATCAAGTTATTCATATGGAAACCGTAAAATCTACCGCTTCAACAGAATTGAATTTATGCGCAAATGACAACCTAGTAGATTTAAATAATTATGTTCCCTCAGGAAGCAATGGTTATTGGGAAAATACCAATATTAACCTACTAAATAACATGATTCTGGACCCATCCATCTTAAATGAAGGCACTTACACATTTAATTATATAATGAATAATAACCAATGTGTCGAAGTCATTGAAATAATCGCAAATATTGGAGGCGAATGTGAAGAAACCAATAAATGTATTAGATCTACTTTTGATGTGGATATTTCAAAATTGGTAACACCAAATGGCGATTTAAAAAATCAAACATTTGATGTGGCCTATGTAATAAATCCAAATAAAATTGGTAGTTACGATTGTGATATTATTGTAAAAGTGAAAATATTTAATCGCTGGGGAACAAAAGTGTTTGAATCAATAAATTATAATAATAGTTGGACAGGCACATCTGGAGGTGTTGGTGCAGCCGAAATATTACCAAATGGAACATACTACTATGTTGTAACATTAGAAAATAGTGGATTAAAACCCATACAAGGTTATATTCTTT
>CALZKX010000259.1 GCA_945788155.1 uncultured Flavobacteriaceae bacterium | reverse complement strand
TCGAATCAATTAAAGATGATGTATTGGTTCCAAAAGGAATCTCAGATATTACCAAAGTGTTTTTATCCAATTGAGAAACCTTTGCTCTAACACGCACCTTACCGCCTCTTAAACCATCATTGTAATTTGTGAAATCTGCTATTCCAGCTGTTGGAAAATCTGGTAATATAGTAAATCGTTTTCCTTGAAGATGCTTTACTGAAGCATCGATTAATTCGATAAAATTGTGTGGTAAAATTTTAGTTGATAGTCCAACTGCAATCCCTTCGCCTCCTTGCGCCAAAAGTAGTGGGAACATGACTGGAAGGTTTACCGGCTCTTTTCGCCTACCATCATAAGAAGCTTGCCACTCAGTTATTTTTGGGTTGTACACTACATCTAATGCAAATTTAGATAAACGTGCTTCAATATAACGTGACGCAGCAGCGCGATCTCCGGTTAATATATTTCCCCAGTTTCCTTGAGTGTCTATTAACAAATCTTTCTGGCCAATTTGTACCATAGCATCAGCAATACTGGCATCGCCATGTGGATGGTATTGCATTGTGTGACCTACAATATTCGCTACTTTGTTATAGCGACCATCATCCAAATCTTTCATGGAATGCATGATGCGACGCTGTACTGGCTTAAAGCCATCTTCAATGGCAGGAACTGCACGTTCTAGTATTACATATGATGCATAGTCCAAAAACCAATCTTTGTACATTCCTGTAACTTTGGTAATGGTTTCTTGGTTATCATCTGGGTTATTTATTAAATCGTCATCAATCATAATTTATCTTCTTCTACTAAATCGAGCTCAACTTTTAAATTATTAATAATGAATTTCTGTCTTGTTGGTGTATTTTTCCCCATGTAAAAGGATAGCAATTCATCAATAGACATATCCTTATCCAGCATTACAGGATCGAGTCGAATATCTTCACCTATGAAGTATTTAAACTCATCTGGCGATATTTCGCCAAGTCCCTTAAATCGGGTAATTTCAGGTTTTGGTTTTAATTTTTCAATGGCTTCCTTTCGTTCTTCCTCAGAATAGCAATAAATGGTTTCTTTTTTATTTCTCACTCTAAAAAGAGGTGTTTGCAATATGTACAAATGACCTTCTTTAATTACCTCAGGAAAAAACTGAAGAAAAAAGGTTATTAAAAGTAATCTAATATGCATGCCATCTACATCTGCATCAGTAGCTATTACCACATTGTTATAGCGTAAATCTTCTAAAGATTCTTCTATGTTTAACGCAGCTTGAAGTAAATTAAACTCTTCGTTTTCATATACAATTTTCTTACTTAGTCCATAACAATTTAAGGGTTTACCTTTTAGGCTAAAAACTGCTTGAGTGTTGACGTCTCGTGATTTTGTAATACTCCCAGAGGCAGAATCTCCTTCTGTAATAAATAGAGTTGTTTCTAAATTACGTTCGTTCTTGGTGTCACCAAAATGTACACGGCAATCGCGCAATTTCTTATTATGGAGACTTGCTTTCTTTGCTCTGTCTTTTGCCAGTTTTCTAATACCAGAAAGTTCTTTGCGCTCACGTTCGGCTTGAAGGATTTTATGTTGTATTTTCTCGGCCGTATCTGGATTTTTATGCAGAAAATTATCTAGTTGTGTTTTTAGAAAATCGTTAATGTAAGTTCTTACAGTTGGAAGATTTCCTCCCATGTCTGTTGATCCTAATTTGGTTTTTGTTTGACTCTCAAAAACAGGTTCCATAACCTTTATGGAAACAGCAGAAACTACAGATTTTCTTATATCTGATGCTTCATAATTTTTTCCATAAAATTCTCTAACTGTTCTAACTAATGACTCTCTAAAAGCAGCAAGGTGTGTTCCTCCTTGTGTGGTATTCTGTCCATTAACAAAAGAGTGATACTCTTCGCTATATTGTGTCTTGCTATGTGTTAAAGCGACTTCAATATCGTTACCTTTTAAATGAATAATTGGATATAGTAAATCTGTGTCGGCTATATTTTCGCTTAATAAATCTTTAAGTCCATTTTCACTGTAATACTTTTCACCATTAAATAGAATGGTTAATCCTGTGTTTAGATATACATAGTTTTTAAGTAGCTTAGCTACGTATTCATTTCTAAACTTGTAATTTTTAAAGATTTGCTCATCAGGAATAAAAGATACTTTAGTTCCCTTACGTCTTGAAGTATCTTCAAGCAAGTCTTGATTTGTGAGGTTTCCTTGTTCAAACTCTGCAGAGGCCGATTTCCCATCGCGTGTAGATTCTACTCTAAAATAGGCAGAGAGTGCGTTTACCGCTTTTGTACCTACGCCATTTAAGCCTACTGACTTCTTAAATGCTTTCGAATCGTATTTTCCTCCTGTATTCATTTTAGATACAACATCCACAACTTTCCCAAGAGGAATACCACGACCGTAATCTCTAACAATTACTTTATTTCCTTGAATGGAAATTTCAATGGTTTTACCAGCTCCCATGACATATTCGTCAATGGAGTTGTCCAACACTTCTTTTACTAGGATGTAAATACCATCATCTGGCGACGACCCATCACCAAGTTTACCAATATACATTCCAGGGCGCATCCGGATGTGTTCTTTCCAGTCGAGTGAGCGTATATTATCTTCGGTATATTTGGTTTCTTGAGACATAAAAACGTGAAAAAAATTGACAGGTTGCTAATATAATATAACCCTATAAAAAATAAAACACAGAATATACAAAG
>CALZKX010000258.1 GCA_945788155.1 uncultured Flavobacteriaceae bacterium | reverse complement strand
GTCCATGTTAATTGCATTTACTTCCTTGGGCGAAATATTATTTGGTGATGGGGCACTTATGCCTTCTTGGGCCAAATTTCCATTTATAGTTTTAGTGACCTCCATAGTTTGGATTATTGTAACATATGTAACACAGGCCGAAAGTAAAGAGGTGCTTCAGCAGTTTTATAAGAAAATTCAACCTGGTGGTCCAGGATGGAACAAAGTAGTTAATCAAGCACGTGCTGAAAATATTGAAGTAGTAGATTGTAATGAAGGGTGGAGTGTACCCTCAGGCATCTTAGCCATGTTAGTTGGCTGTGTGCTAATCTATAGTGTTATGTTTGCAACAGGACATTTTATCTATGGGGAATACAGGAGTGCATTTGCATTATCTGGAGTTGCTTTAATTTCAACATATATTTTAACGAAACTTTGGAAAAAAATAAAGGCTTCAATATTGTAGAAATCAACGTATAAAAAGAGGCTGTCTAAAAATTACTTTTTAGACAGCCTCTTTTTTATTTTAAAATAAAATACTTAGCTTTAGTCTGCTAAGACTATAATTTTATCATCGTTCATTTCAATAGTACCAGAATTTATGGCTAACCAAACACCTTTATCTGCTTTAGTAAATTTATCTTCAACCTCTTCATCAAGTTGAATGTCCCCATAAACTTTTACATGGCCTTCTTTAAGTAGAGAAACAATTGGTGCGTGATCTTTCAACATTTCAAATTCACCGTTTACTCCTGGAACAGCAACCGACTCAACTTCTCCACTATATAATGTGGCTTCTGGTGTTACAATTTCTAAATACATAGTTTCAAAAATTTCAATTTTCAAAAACTAAATTCCAAAATTATAACGTATTGGAATTTAGTTTTTGTTTTTGGGATTTGTCAAGCTTCGCTTGATTAAGCTTCAGCAAGCATTTTATCTCCTGCTTCAATAGCTTCTTCAATGGTTCCTTTAAGGTTAAACGCTGCTTCTGGTAAGTGATCTAATTCACCATCCATAATCATGTTAAACCCTTTTATAGTTTCTTTAATATCAACTAATACACCAGGAATACCTGTAAATTGTTCTGCCACATGGAACGGTTGCGATAAGAAACGTTGTACACGACGTGCGCGTCCTACAGCCAGTTTATCTTCTTCAGATAATTCTTCCATACCTAAAATGGCAATAATATCTTGTAATTCTTTATAGCGCTGTAATAACTCTTTTACTCTTTGTGCACAGTCGTAATGTTCAGCTCCTAAAATATCAGCAGTTAAAATTCTTGATGTAGAATCTAATGGATCCACAGCTGGATAAATACCTAACTCGGCAATTTTACGAGATAATACTGTTGTTGCGTCTAAGTGAGCAAATGTTGTTGCAGGTGCAGGATCGGTTAAATCATCTGCAGGCACGTAAACCGCTTGCACAGATGTAATAGACCCTCTTTTGGTTGATGTAATACGCTCTTGCATTGCGCCCATTTCGGTTGCTAATGTAGGTTGGTAACCTACCGCAGATGGCATACGACCAAGTAATGCAGATACCTCAGAACCAGCTTGTGTAAAACGGAAGATGTTATCTACGAAGAACAATACATCTTTCCCCTGTCCATCTCCAGCACCATCACGGAAATATTCTGCTATAGTTAATCCTGAAAGTGCCACACGAGCACGAGCTCCAGGAGGTTCATTCATTTGTCCAAAAACGAAAGTTGCTTTAGAGTCTTTCATTGCAGATTTATCTACTTTTTTAAGATCCCAACCGCCTTTTTCCATAGAGTGCATAAAGTCATCACCATATCTGATAATTCCAGATTCCAGCATTTCACGAAGTAAATCGTTTCCTTCACGTGTTCTTTCACCTACTCCTGCGAATACTGAAAGTCCACCATGTCCTTTTGCGATATTGTTGATTAACTCCTGAATAAGTACTGTTTTACCAACTCCAGCACCACCAAATAATCCAATTTTACCACCTTTTGCATAAGGCTCAATAAGGTCGATTACTTTTATACCAGTAAACAACACTTCAGTAGATGTTGATAAATCTTCAAATTTAGGCGCTTCTCTGTGAATAGGAAGCCCATCTTTATCGGCTTTAGGCAGGTCTCCCAACCCATCAATCGCATCACCAATTACGTTAAAAAGGCGTCCGTAAACATCTTCACCAATTGGCATTTGGATGGGAGCTCCAGTAGCCTTTACTTCTGTTCCTCTACTTAAACCATCGGATGAGTCCATTGCAATAGTACGCACAGTATCTTCACCAATGTGTGACTGTACTTCAAGCACTAGAATAGAACCATCTGGTCTGTTAATTTCTAACGAATCATAAATCTTTGGAAGTTCAGCACCAGTACCAAATTCAACATCGATAACCGGACCTACTATTTGTGCAACTTTACCTGTAACTTTTGACATTACTTATACGTTTATTGTTTTTGCTTAAAATTTAATCGAAAAAACAAGTTTACTCAATCAAGTTGAGTACATGCGTTTTTCGCGCTGCAAATATATGAGTTTTAATTAAAAAACCATATATAAATAGTATCAAAAAATTGAAGTTTTTAAATGTTTAAAAAAGAGCAATAAAATGTTGAAATAGAAAACAAAAAACCCAGAACAAAATCCTGGGTTTTAAATATATATAAAAAGAACATATTACTATAATCCTGGAGAATACATAACGTTATAATCATTAGCTTTTGCAACATTTCCAGAGGCAATAAAATTCGACCCATAAGCAGCATCAATAGCTTCTAAAAATTTATTTGCCATTAAAGCATATCCTCTAGCGGTTAAATGAATTCCGTCTAAACTTGCTAAACCACCAAAAACTAAATCTGCAGTTAGAATGTAATTATCAAAAGTAATTCCTGCTGTAGCGGCTTGGTTTAAAACAGATTGTAAATCTACAAGTGCCACACCATTTGCCGAAGCAACAGAAGTAATTGTCGCATTATAAGCATCAGTAGCAGTTTGGATTGCTGTTTGCTCTTCAGGGGTTAATGCCCATTTGTCTTCTAATGGAATTTGAGTGCCATAACCTTGTGGTATTAATGATGATAATGGTAAGACAAAAAGATCATCTGCAGTTGCTTGTCTATATTGTGGAATTCCAGCAAACGCAGGATTTATTGCTCCTAAATCGGTTAAATCCTCATCAATAATTACCAAAGCATTTCCCGTGCCTGCAGAAAAGCTTATAGTTCTTTTGGCAACTTCTTCAGCTGTAAATAAACCAGTGCCAGTGAGAGCAGCTAAAGCCTGTTGAAGACCTCCATTGTAAGCTGCATAACCTTGATTTAAAGCACCAGCTGTGGCAGCATCTAATGGGACTGGATTGTAAGGTACAGTTGTAAAATGTGGTAGGTCGGTAATATTAGGCACATTTGTTACAACCCCTTTTGCTCCTCCTGAAGTAAGTGTAGTTACCATTGTGCTAAATGCTTGCGCAAACACATTTGGATCTGTAATATCATTACTTCCATACGTAGCAGGGTTTAAATTTCCTGCTTGATCAACACCGCTTCCACCAGATGCAGCGTACGCTAAAACGTCATTACCACCAACTTCAGATAATGAGAAAAATGTAGGTGCTTGAGCTATTGCATCTCCTAAAACAGTGGCTGTTGTGCTCGAAGCCATACGCACAAAATAAGGATTTGCAAAACTACCTACACCAGCAATATTACCATAAGAGTTAGATAAAAAGTGAAAACTTTTTGCACCTGGAACTCCCATATTATTAAAAGGGCCAGTTGGGTTGTTAAATACAAGATCAGTACTTACGGTAACAGGGCCTATAACAGCCTCTAAAGGCAAAGGGCCTGCGCCACCAAAAACTAATCGAGGGTCTGCAATTCTTGTCCCTCCAATAGCTAAACCACCAAAATTATCACTCATCATTGGTTGTGTAAATACACCACCACCAGCTTTAGCAAATTGCTTTGCCATAATACTTGGGAATGAATTTTGCTGCGAGGCTATAAATAAAGCACCATCAGTATAACCTGCCGTGAAAGAAGCACCGATTGCTACGTAATTAAAAAAATCTGCTGAACCAGCTGAAAGTGCTGGTAAAATCTCTACAGTTGTATCAACATTATTGTCTAATAAAACATCTTCTTCGTCATTACAAGCTGTAAATCCTAATAGGATTATTAACAGCCATATATATTTTGTTTTCATAATATTATTCTTTTTCATTATTATAAGTTGTTAATTGTCCATGATACATAATACATAGATCCAATGAATCCTGTTCCAACGGCAGTGAAATATTCATTTCCTAAAAGGTTGGTAGCACCTGCTTTGAAGGTAGATTTTAAACTTGGTACTCTGTAATTTATTTGTGCGTCAACGGTATGGAATTCCGGTATAAGTCCATCTGCAAAAGTGTTTTCCCAGAAATAATCATCGCTAAATCTATAAGCGATATTAAAGCCGAAGTTTTCAAATAAATTTTGATTTCCAAAAGACGCTTTAAATTTATGTTCAGGTGTGTTAAAGTTTGTCACAAAATCCGGATATTTATCTTGATCAAAATCTAATTTTGCATAGGTATAGCTTCCGCTTAAATCGAAATTTCCTAAGATTTTAGTTGATAAACCAATTGAAGCTCCATAAGAATTTACATCTGCTGGAGAATTTGTATATATATTATAAGCTTGTGTATCTCCATTTGCTAATGCAGCTACCGAAAGACCATTGTCTCCTGCTGTTCCGTATAAAGGAGAAACAACAGTTGCTTGAGAAATGAAATCTTTATAACTATTATAGTAAGCACTAAAATCTACAATTAAATTACTAAACTTTCCTCTATAACCAACTTCTGCAGAAGCAACTTGTTCTGGTTTCACTATATCTGGATTTGCAACTTCTAAAACTGCAGGATTTCCCGTAGCACCAAGTGCTCTAGCAGAGCTTAATGTGTAAGAGTTAGTGTATCCAGCGCCACCTGTTTGAGTAACGCTTGCAGGTTGCCCTAGAGCTTGACCAGAACCACTAATTCCATATGATCTTGAATAGCGGTCTAAATTATCAGGGGCAGAACCTACTAATACATAAGGACCTGCATCTAAGCCTATAAATAAATCTTGAGTGGTTGGATTTCTAAACCCAGTTTGCACTGAAGCTCTAATGTTATGGTTTTCATTTACTGTTAAGCCTGCCGATATTCTAGGAGAAACAAAACCATCAAAAAATTCAGATTTGTCATAACGAATAGAACCAGTTAATTTTAATTCCAAATCTTCGCTAAGTTCAATGCTTTTTTGTATTTGAGTATAAACCCCAAATTCAGAATAAGCAATTGGCCCATCAGCATCAGTATAAATAGTTCCAAAAGAATTCAAGTTATATTGTCTGTACGAGCCTCCTACTTGAATATCAGCAAAATCAATTAAATGACTAAAGTTATAATTTGCATCAGCATGATAATATTTTGAAGCATCTTGAAATTTTGAACCAGTTAATAAATCAGGATCGTTTATACTTTTTTCAAAAGCGGTCTCGAATTCTGGTGTGCCTGGTAAATAACGACCAGTTTCAGCCGTTGCCCTTCCTGCAGCATGTGCTTCTGCTTCAGTGGCTCCACTAAGAGTTGCTTGTAAAAAAGCACCAGCATATTCACCAAACCATGTATTATCATCCTTCCAAGCCCTATTAATATTTACACCAGTAAATACCATATCATAAGAATCACCAGCTTTATCTGAAACCACATAACCCCTTAAGAAGAAGTTATCATTTTTTAACTCTAACTTATGTTGTTGCTGCGTGAAATTGTCAATATTGTATCTATTACTACCTTGATAAATAGTAGAACCTGTTCCTACTTTTCCAACATAAGATACTTCGAAATCATTAGCCCAAGGGCGATAATATAATCCCCAATCTGCTTTTACACTTTCAGCATTATAATCGGTTAAATCTCTTTCATTATATCCAGTTCTACTTACATTTACAGATGGGATTAATGCGTTAGCTCCAGCTGGGAAAATACCCAATCCTTCAAGCGTTACAGCAACACCTTTTAGGTTTGTGGAAACCAAATCACCATAGACATTTACACCATTATAATTTATATTTGTTTCTCGAGTTCCTCCGTCGGAATTTCTATCAACTTCACTTGTGGCAGCCCAATCAGTACCTTTTAAATATCCAAAATTTACTTTAGCTGCAAATTTGTCGCTGAATTTATGAGCAGCACGAATTCCAAAATCTGTATATGTGTTGTCTCCAGCTGCTTCCTGAGATGTGATGCCTTGTTTAAAATGTGTGCTGATACCTTGGTGATCGAAAGGACTTTTACTTGTCATAAATAAAATACCATTAAAAGCATTGGCACCATACAATGCAGATGAAGCCCCAGGAAGTAACTCGACACTTTGAACATCGGTTTCAATCATTCCAACTAAATTTCCAATAGGGAAATTTAAAGCTGGTGTTGAATTGTCCATACCATCTACCAATTGCATAAAACGGTTGTTTGCAAAGGTTGCAAAACCACGTGTATTAATTGATTTAAATGTTAAACTGTTTGTGTTTACATCGACGCCTTTTAAATTTTCAAGGCCATCATAAAAATCAGCCGATGCTGTATTTTTAATTTCCTTGAGGCCAAAACGCTCTACCGTTACTGGTGACTCAAAGATACGCTCTGGAGTCCTGGAGGCAGACACGATAATTTCATCTAATTCACTTCCTTCCTTTAAAATGAAGTCAATTACCTGGTTGTTAGCTGTTGCCTCTTTTGTTTGCGTTTCAAAACCAACACTACTTACTTGAAGAGTGAATGGAGGTGTTTGACTTGTGTTTAAGGTATAATTACCATCAAAATCCGTCATTGTGCCAGTCGAGGTCCCAACAATAATAATGTTGGCTCCAGGCAGCGGTTGCCCACTATCGTCGGTAACTTTACCTTTAATAGTTGTTTGCGCATAGGATGATACGCAAAATAGCAATAAAAAAATCTGTAAAATAGTTCTCATATAGGGTATTGGTTTAATTTTAAAATTTGCTTTTACTAAGCAGTGCAATATAAAAAAATAAAACAATTATGCACGCATAGTATATATGTGATACAATATAAGACTTTTTGAATAGTGATTATCTTAAAATTTAAATTTGGATTAATTTTAAATAAGAAATTTTACTCTACAGTAACAGATTTTGCCAAATTACGAGGTTGGTCCACATTTTTTTCTAGCAATACTGCAATATAATAGGATAGTAACTGCAATGGAATTGTTGTTAAAAGCGGTGTAAGCGACTCGATTGTTTCAGGGACTTCAATAACATGATCTGCTAATTTCCTTACACTTGTATCTCCTTTAGTAACAATACCAATGATTTTTCCTTTTCTGGCTTTAATCTCTTCAATATTACTAACAACTTTTTCGTAATGGCCTTTATTTGTAGCAATGACTACAATAGGCATGTTTTCGTCAATAAGGGCAATTGGCCCATGTTTCATTTCGGCTGCAGGGTAACCTTCGGCATGAATATAAGATATTTCTTTAAGTTTTAATGCGCCTTCTAGAGCAACAGGGAAATTATAACCTCTTCCTAAGTATAGAAAGTTTTTAGAATCTTTATAAATTTCGGCAATGGTTTTTACATAAGCGTCAGATTGTAAAGCTTGTTCAACTTTTTCGGGAATCATCTCCAATTCAATTAAATGGCGTCTAAAATCGGAACTTGACATTGTGCCTTTAGCTCTTGCCAATCGTAATGCCATTAATGTTAAAACAGTAATTTGCGTTGTAAATGCTTTTGTAGAAGCCACACCAATTTCCGGTCCAGCATGTGTATATGCTCCAGCATTAGTTTCGCGCGCAATCGAAGAACCAACTACGTTACAAACACCAAACACAAATGCACCTTGAGATTTTGCTAATTTAATTGCAGCTAGAGTATCTGCTGTTTCGCCTGATTGCGATATGGCAATAACAACATCGTTTTGGTTTATTACTGGGTTTCGGTATCTAAATTCTGAAGCATACTCAACTTCAACAGGGATTCTTGCTAAATCTTCAAATATATATTCGGCTACCAATCCTGCATGCCATGAGGTTCCACAGGCTACTATAATAATACGGTTAGCGTTAAGGAACATTTTCATGTTATCTTCAACACCTGCCATTTTTATAATAGCTTCGCTGCTTAATAAACGGCCTCTATAAGTATCTCTAATTGCGTGAGGTTGTTCAAAAATTTCTTTTAGCATAAAGTGTTGATAACCGCCTTTTTCTATTTGCTCAAGATTAAGCTGTAGTTCTTGGATGTACGGACTTACTAAAGAATCGTCTTTTATTTTTCGGATTTTAACTTCTTTGTCTCTTCGTACAACAGCCATTTCTTCATCTTCTAAATAAATGGCATTATTGGTATATTCTATAAAAGGGGTTGCATCACTTGCTATAAAAAATTCATCTTCCCCAACACCAATTGCTAATGGACTTCCTAAGCGAGCAACTACAATTTCGTTAGGTTTGGTTTTGTCGAAAACTGCGATAGCATAAGCTCCAATAACTTGGTTTAAAGCTATTTGAACTGCTTTTCCCAGTCTAACATTGTTGCTTTTTTTAATATCTTCAATGAGGTTTACCAGAACTTCTGTATCTGTGTCAGAAGTAAATGCGTACCCTCTTTTTAGCAATTCTTTTTTTAGGGCTTCGTAGTTTTCTATAATACCATTATGAATAATCACTAAGTTGCCTGAATTGGAATAATGTGGATGTGAGTTAACATCATTGGGGACACCATGTGTTGCCCAACGTGTGTGACCAATACCAAGACTTCCTTGTGTGGTTATTTCACTGGCAACACGCTTTTCTAAATCATCAACCTTACCTTTTGTTTTGGATAGCTTAATCTCATTGCCATCAAATAATGCGATTCCTGCACTATCATAGCCTCGATACTCCAAACGTTTAAGCCCATTTAAAATAATAGGGTAAGCTTCTCGGTATCCAATATATCCAACAATGCCACACATAGCTTTTAGTTTTCAGGTTCAGTATAATATATGGTTAATTTAGCTTTTTTTGCCTCATTGACTGTGTTATTTCCAAAAAGTACTGTTCCTTTATATGATAAAAGTGTTCCGTCAGGGATTGCTTTTGCCACATTACTATCATCCAAAAGGGCTTGCATATTAACTAAATTTACCCCAGAGAGTACTGCTAAACCCAATTTTACATTGGTGGAATCATTAATAAAAATGTTCTTTATGTGTTCGGTAACCCTTATTTTGTATTTAATGCCATTACCTTCAGGGTCGTCACCTTCTCTTTTTAAAGGTACTAAGTGGTCTATTTTAGCATTTATTGTTGTTCCACTTGTGGATTGATCTATAAAATAATCTACTAAAGGGATGTTATTGTTTAAGTCATAAATAAATACTCTATCAGGTTCATTCCCTTGAACTGTGCTTTGGTCAACATAGAATTCTAAATAAGCTTCGTTTATTAGTCTTTTTTGGATGATGTTTTCTCCATCGACTTCTCTAAAGACTCTTTTAAAATTATCAAAGGCATCTTCTTGAACTCCGCTTTCATTTTCAACCGATCCATCAAACAAGTTAATTATAGCCATAGAGCCTTGGCCTCCTTTTAAGTAAAGTTTTTCATCACCTAAAACTTCGTTTGAAGGAGGAGGAGCAATTAAATTGTCATCTATTAAGTTAATTAGGTTTCTAAAGAAGGTCATTGTGTACTCGCCTTTAATAGAGTCTAAATTATCATCAATACCATTATTGTTTAGGTCATTTCCCTGTGTTTGGTCTACATCATTGGCATCGTTAACTCCATCTCCATCTGCATCAGTGCCATTGTCATTTATGGTATCGCCATCAATATCAACATCGGCATAATCAGGGATGCCATCTCCATCTTCGTCAGTGCTATCCTTGTCGCTTGAGTAATATATGGTAAGGTTTGCATTTGTAGAATTGAAGTTAAGTAGCGCCATTGAACCTGAGCCACTTATGCCTTCAGCTTTTAAGTAAAGCCCTCGAAAGTAGTTAAGAAAATTATTGCTATTGCTTAATTCAGGTTCACCTTCTTTATCAAAGAGCAATTGTTTCCAATAATTACCATTTGGGTTATCTAACCGAAGTCTAATAGAGGGGTTTATAAGTGTAGAATCGGCTTCACCTAAATCGTTTATGCCTCTTAAAACGATTTGCTCGTTACTTGGAACAAAACTACTTGTTTCGTAAAGCAATTGACCTTCTAAATCAATTGGGTTTATTTGAACAGATTCTGAAAGCGCTCCATTTGAATAATATTTTTGGGATTGGTTTAGATCGGAATTTGGGTCAAATTCTCTTAAAAAATAATTGTTTTGAAAAACAGATAATTTAATGGGTGTGTCTGTATATACGGAGTCCAATTCATAGGTGGAACCTCCATTATCACCAGCTCCAGTAGCCCTACTGTAGTAAGGAATTGTAAGTATAGCAGAGTCTAAAACCACATTTTCTCCAAAACTAGGATTAAAAGTACTTGGGGAAAGTTGTGACACAAAATTGGCCGAATAACTCCCAAATACAGGGTCGTTATAATGCCCTAGCAAGTTTGAAGGCAGCCTATTTGAGTGAAATGCTGATATTTTTTTATTGTAAGTTACAATAGGATATGTTACAACATCTGTGTTAAAGTTTTTTGCATTTTCAGAGTTTACAACATCTGAATCTAAACTGGCAAAATCGGTTTCACAAGCTGCAAATACAGTTGCGATTATAGCCAAAAGGGCAAGGTTTTTTAATAAACTATTATTCTTTTTCATGTGTTTTTTAACTTAAAACTTGGGTATTATAAAATGCTGTATATGCTTCAGCAAATTCATCAGGGTGTTGGTATTCCAAGACTGGTTTTTCACAATTTTTCAAATAGTCTTGTAACTCTTCGGGAATGTTTTCAGACCCAACAATTAATGCATCTGAAAAATCCACAGCCACTTTCATAATATTATTATAAGTAGGAGTTTTTAAAGCTTTTATTGACGATTCCCCTATATTGTCAAATGTTATTTTATTAATCATTTCTTTATTCAACGAATCTTCAAAGCTTTGATTGTATAATGAAGTTACTATTTTGCTGCCTGAAAAAAGAGGCTCATCTTTATAATATTCTTTTAAATAAAGTGGTAGCAAAGATGCTAACCAACCATGAACATGAATAATATCTGGTGCCCAATTTAATTTTTTTACGGTTTCAATCACGCCTTTGGCAAAAAATATAGCTCGCTCATCATTGTCGTCAAATAACTTTCCGTTTTCGTCAGTCAAAGTTGCTTTGCGCTTAAAATATTCTTCGTTATCAATAAAATAGACTTGAATTCTTTCTTTTGGGATAGACGCTACTTTAATAATCAATGGCATATCTAAATCATTAATCACTAAATTTATTCCAGATAAACGTATTACTTCGTGAAGTTGATGCCTTCTTTCGTTAATGTTTCCATATCTAGGCATGAATATTCGTATTTGGCCTCCTTGTTTGTTTACCATTCGTGGTGCCTCAAAGGACATTGAAGAAATCTCAGTCTCAGGTAAATATGGCACTACTTCAGAGGACACATATAATATTCTCTTATCTTTCATAAACACTTCTGCTTTAATTTTTAGAATAAAAAACACGCAAAATTACAAAAATTATGCAGATTAACAGTAATATATTAAGTTTGCACGCTGTTAATTTTTTTATAAAGTGCAAGTAGCAAACACAAAAGAACATATTGCCAATCTAATCTTAGACTTAAGAAAAACAAACACTTCTATTGGGTTTGTCCCAACCATGGGCGCTTTACATGAAGGGCATTTGTCTTTGATTAATAAAGCTTTACAAGAAAATGAGGTTGTGTTTGTTAGTATTTTTGTTAACCCAACACAATTTGAGAATAAAAAAGATCTTAAAAATTACCCAAGAACTTTAAATAGAGATATAGAATTATTAAAGACAGTATCTAAAACTAGAATTTTTGTCTACGCTCCTTCAGTTGAAGATATTTATATAAAAAATGTGAGGTCAATTAGGTTTAACTTTGATGGCTTGGAAAATGAAATGGAAGGTGAATTTAGAGATGGACATTTTGATGGTGTTGGTACTATTGTAAAAAGATTATTTGAAATTATTACACCAGACAAGGCTTATTTTGGAGAAAAAGATTTTCAGCAATTACAAATTATTAGAAAACTTGTCGAAAAAAACAACTTACCAGTAAAAATTATTGGCTGTAAAATACATCGCGAACCTTCTGGCTTAGCAATGAGCTCTCGAAACGAAAGATTATCACCAGAACATAAAGCAGCATCACCTTTTATATATAAAACGTTACAAGCTGCAAAGAAAAAATTTGGCACAAAAAGTGCTACAAAAATAACGGCATGGGTTAAAAAACAATTTGAAAATAACGAACTATTAGTGTTAGAATATTTTATAATTGCCGACACAGACACCTTAAAGCCAGTAAAAAGAAAATCACATTTAAAGAAATATCGTGCGTTTATTGCAGTTCATGCTGGAGAGATAAGACTTATAGACAATATAGCACTAAATTAATTACCTTTGCCCAATGCAAATACAAGTTGTAAAATCTAAGATCCATAGAGTTAAATGTACAGGCGCAGACCTAAACTATATAGGGAGCATTACCATAGACGAAGACTTAATGGATGCCGCCAATATTATACAAGGAGAAAAAGTTCAAATTGTTAATAACGACAATGGCGAACGCCTTGACACTTATGTTATTCCAGGCCCAAGAAACAGTGGTGAAATCACATTAAACGGTGCCGCTGCAAGAAAAGTTTCGGTTGGGGACACCCTTATTTTAATAACCTACGCATTTATGGATATAGAAGAAGCTAAGACCTTTAAACCATCGTTAGTGTTTCCAGACGAAAACTCCAATTTATTAAAATAGATCGTTGAATAAAAAAACAAAGAATGTACTAAAAATAGTACTCCCTTTAATTTTGGGAGTCGTGTTGGTCTGGTATTCTTTGTCTAAAATGCCAATATCTGAGCTTTTAAAGTACTTTCAGGAAGCTAATTACACATGGATTGGTTTAGGGATATTGTTAGGCATTTTAAGCCACTTGTCTCGCGCCTATCGTTGGAAATTTATGATTGAACCAATGGGTTACAAGCTTCAATTTCCAAATAGTTTTATGGCTGTAATGGCAGCTTACTTAATTAACTATACCATTCCAAGAGCTGGTGAAATTTCGCGAGCTTCTATAATAACAAACTATGAAGGCGTGCCATTTGAAAAAGGTTTTGGAACCATTGTTGCCGAACGTTTTGCAGACATGGCAATGCTACTACTAATAATTGCCATTACCTTGTTTCTGGAATTTGATTATATCTACCAATTTTTAGCCGAACGATTCAACCCTTATAAAATCATTATTGGAGTTTCTGGATTGATTATGCTTTCAATATTTTTTGTAGTGTTTATTAGAAGAAGTAATTCCAAACTTGCATTAAAAATCAAAGGTTTTGTTGCAGGATTAATTGAAGGTATTCTTAGTATTTTTAAAATGAAGAGAAAGTGGTCATTTGTGTTTCATACACTGTTTATCTGGACGATGTACGTGCTTATGTTTTATGTGACAACATTTGCTCTTGACGAAACTTCAGGAATTCAGTTTGCAGCCATTTTAACAGGTTTTATTTCAGGAAGCTTTAGTATTGCCGCTACTAATGGAGGTCTAGGTTCCTATCCGGTAGCTATCTTTTTAGCGTTTTCAATTTTTGGGATTGCCGAAGATGCTGGAATGGCTTTTGGGTGGATTATGTGGACAGCACAAACTGTAATGGTAATTGTTTTGGGAGGCCTGTCGTTATTGCTTTTGCCTATTTATAATAATAGCAGGGAAACCAACACTAGCGGGCTATCTTAAAAACACTTCATTTTTTAGGCCTAATTGTTTACCTTGCCATAATCAAATCTCAAATCTAATTTAAATGAAAAACATACTAACCGTTATTATTACAGTTCTTTGTCTTGGCGTTTTAAATGCACAAACGATATATGAAGAATTTCAATCAGCAAAACTTGGGGCTTCTAGAGAACTTAAAATTCAATTACCAAGAAATTACGATGAAAACTCAGAAAAACGATATCCACTTTTTATTGTTTTAGATGGCGACTATTTATTTGAGCCTGTAGCTGGAAATGTCGATTACTTCTCCTATTGGGAAGACATGCCAGAAGCAATAGTAGTTGGAATAAACCAAGTAAATTCAAGGGGAGATGATAACTATTATTCCGACCAAACATATTTTCCAGTAGAATCTGGAGCAAAATTCTTTGAGTTTATTGGTATGGAACTTATACCTTACATCGAAGACGCATACAGAACAGCAAATTTTAGAATAGCGGTTGGACATGGTGAAACAGCCAATTTCATAAACTATTTCTTATTCAAAAAAGAGCCTCTGTTTAATGCGTACATGGCTTTAAGTCCTGATTTTGCAATGAGTATGCTTGATAATTTACCAACGAGGCTTAGCGAATTAGAAAAAAAAGTATTTTACTATTTAGCTACTGCAACTAACGATATAAAACCATTAAGAGAAGACGCAAATGTTTTAAACACAAGATTGTCTACTTTAGAAAACAAGAACATATTTTTTGGCTTTAATGAGTTTGACGGACCAACACATTATTCGATGCCAGCTTATGCTATTCCAAGTGCACTGGAAAGTATCTTTTTTGTGTTTCAACCTATTAGTAGAAAAGAATATACCGAACGTATTTTAACTCTCGAAACCTCTCCAGTAGACTACCTAAACGAAAAATATGAGATGATTAACGAGCTATTTAATATAGAAAAACAAGTGCTTGTTAATGATTTCAAAGCCATTGCTGCGGCTATCGAAAAAAACAAATCATATTTTGAATACGAAGCCCTTGGGAAATTAGCTAGAAAGGAATATCCAGACACATTATTAGGAAATTATTATCTAGGACGTTTTTATGAAGAAACAGGGGAACCAAAAAAAGCAATGCGTACTTATAAATCGGCTTATATTTTAGAGGAAATAGGAGGTTATACTAAAGATGACATGTTAGATAGAGCAG
>CALZKX010000257.1 GCA_945788155.1 uncultured Flavobacteriaceae bacterium | reverse complement strand
GCATCACGATAATTTCATCGGCATTTTGAATGGTAGATAAGCGATGTGCAATTACAATAGAGGTTCTGTTTTTCATCATGTTTTCTAAAGCCATTTGTACCAACCGTTCGCTTTCGGTATCGAGTGCTGAAGTTGCTTCGTCAAGAATCATGATTGGAGGGTTCTTTAAAACAGCTCTGGCAATACTTAATCGTTGCTTCTGTCCGCCAGAGAGTTTATTTCCAGAGTCTCCAATATTTGTATGTATGCCTTCAGGAAGGTCTTTAACAAATTCCCATGCGTTTGCAATTTTTAACGCTTCTATCACTTGTTCGTCTGACGCATTTTCATCGCCTAAAAGAATGTTATTTTTAACCGAATCATTAAATAAAATTGAGTCTTGGGTGACTAATCCCATAAGATTCCTAAGCGAATGTTTAGTAAGGTCTCTAATATCTATTCCGTCAATAGTAATTTTTCCATCTGTAACATCATAAAAACGAGTTACTAAGTTTGCGATAGTACTTTTTCCACTTCCAGATTGCCCAACCAAAGCAACCGTTTTTCCTTTTGGGACATTAATTGAGAAGTTATTTAACACAAGATCTTCTTCGTATTTAAAGGATACGTTTTCTAATTTAATACAATCGTTAAAATTATGCTTTACTGTGGCATTAGGCTTGTCTTTTAGTATTGATTTTGTATTCAAAATTTCAAGCACACGTTCGGCAGCAGCATTTCCCTTTTTAACTTTATAGCTTGCTTTGCTAATGGCTTTTGCAGGTGTTAGGATATTATATGCTAGTCCCATATAAACCAAGAATAATCCAGGATCCAGGGATTTATCGTTCAACACCATTTGACCTCCATACCAAAGCAGGACAGCAATAACTGTAATGCCTAAAAACTCGCTTGTTGGTCCAGCTAAATTTTGTCTGTTTAAGAGCGAATTTGAAAATTTATAAAAGCGATTTGTTGATTCTTTAAATTTATTACCAAATATTTTTTCACCATTAAAACCTTTAATTACTTTTAATCCGGAGAGTGTTTCATCTACAATCGATAGGAAGAACCCTTGCTCTTGTTGAACTTTATTTGATTTTCTTTTTAAAGATTTACCAACTAATGAAATTAAGAAACCTGATACTGGAATGAAAATGAACACGAAAACGGTAAGTTTTGAGCTTATTAAAAACATTGATATTATGGTGAACAATATCATTAATGGTTCTCTCACAATCAACTCTAAAATAGATAAGAATGAATGCTGTATTTCTAAAACATCGGTTGAAATTCTAGACATGGTGTCGCCTTTGCGCTTTTCAGAATAAAATGAAATTGGTAAGGAGGTTATCTTGTCGTAAAGCTCGTTTCTCATGTCCTTTAGTACACCATTACGCAAAAAAGTAATAAAGTACATTGCCAAATAACTAAACACGTTTTTAAGCAAAAATGTAGCGACAACCAAAATCACCATAAAAATTAATACATCTTCATTTCCAGTTGCCTTTTTTTGGGTGACAAAATAGTTGAGGTAACTCTCTCCATATGAGGTGATATTTTTTAGACCATCCCAAACAGGTTCTGTTTTTAATGGTTTTGTATCACCAAAAAGCACTTTAAGCATTGGAAATAACGATATCATCGATAGGGTTCCAAACAATGCATAAAAGACATTAGAAATAATGTTTAAAACTGCATAGATTTTATACGGTTTTGCAAATCGGAGTATTTGCTTAAAGTAATTCATTAATTAAGTTTCATGTCTTTAATAATGGCATCGATTTTATCTTCCAATTGTTGTTCCGTTGTTTTATAGGCTGCCACATTGTCTAGTGTGGTATTTACACTAATATAGTACTTAATTTTTGGTTCGGTACCACTTGGTCTTAATGCTATTTGACTGCTATCTTCTGTATAATAAATAAGGACATTGGATTTTGGAACATCAATTTTAGATACTGCTCCTGTAATTGTGTTTTTTGAAATTGATAATTGATAGTCTTCAATTTTTACAACTTTACTTCCATTAACTTCCGTTAGCGGTTTTTTTCTGGCTTCAACCATCATTTGCTTAATTTCTTCAGCACCCTCTATTCCTTTTTTTGTAATGGATATTAAGCGTTCTTTATAACATCCATGTATTATATACAGTTCAATTAATTCCTTGAAAAATGAACTTCCTTTAGCCTTGGCTTGAGCGGCAATTTCACAGGCTAAAAGTGTAGCGGTTACTGCATCTTTATCTCTAACAAAATCACCTACCATAAAGCCAAAACTTTCTTCGCCACCTCCAATAAAATCGAGTTCAGGAAAGTCCTTAATCATTTTTGCGATCCATTTAAAACCAGTAAGGCCAATTTTACATTCTACATTATAATATGATGCTAAATCTTTCATCATAGGTGTAGATACAATGGTTGAACCTATAAATTCTTTTCCTCGGATTTTATTTTCGTTTTTCCATTGTTTTAAAAGAAATTCGGTCATAACAACCATGGTTTGGTTGCCGTTTAAAAGTTTCATATTGCCATCTAAATCCCTTACAGCAACACCAATTCTATCGCTATCTGGATCTGTGCCAAT
>CALZKX010000256.1 GCA_945788155.1 uncultured Flavobacteriaceae bacterium | reverse complement strand
TAGTTGTTGCGGTAACATCAGTAAATACACCATTGCCATTATTGCTCATCATTTTATGTGATGCACCATTGTAACCTCCAATAAATGCATCCATATCACCATCATTATCATAATCTCCCCAAGCTCCAGACCATGTTTGAATAGTGTCGGCCAAATTTGCAGCAGCAGCAACTTCGCTGTATGAACCATTTCCGTTATTTCTAAATAACTGATTTGTACGTCTTGCTGGACCACCACCACATTTTGCCATAAACATATCGATGTCGCCATCATTGTCGTAATCTACCCAAACTGAACCATAATTACCTCCTGATGGATAAATACCCAACCCCTCTGGAACACCATTTGGGTCTGCTCCTTGGTAGTATTCTAATCCGCTGGGTTCATTCATATAATATACGTTAGGTGCAACATCATGGCAAATAAAAACATCTAATCGACCATCTTCATCAATATCTACAAAATTTGTACGCTGTGTAAAGATGCCATTTCTAGTTTCCGCTATAGCATAAGAGGTTCCATTATTGGTAGCTTTTACAATATTTATACCAGAGCCATCTCCAAAAACAAGATCATTATACCCATCGCCATTATAATCACCAGCTGCTAAACTCCACCCAGCACTATAAGGAGCTGAAATAGCATAGTCGTTTCCAAAGAAACTTGCAATGAAGCTTCCGCCGTTAATTTGCTCTTGAATATTTATATCGTAAACATTACTATCATTTACATTTTTAGCAACGATAGAAACAATATCATCCAATCCATCATTATTCATATCTACAGCACCTCTTAAAGTACCGCCGCCTGACCTTGTTTTTTCGGTAAAACTTAAAGGCTGCACAGGTGTTTCAGTTAATATAAAATCGAAGGCAGAAGCATCATATTTGTTATCCCAAGAAATATAATAGGTTGTATTTGCCTGAGCAGTAAATTTAACATAAGACAAGCGATTATAAACAGTGGCATCACCATAATCATCATTACTCTCTAAACAACTTAAGGAGCCACAGGTTCCTTCAAGAATATTTAGCCTGGTGTCTTTGCCATTATTACCAGCAATGTCCGAAGAAACTTCAACCAGATAATCTGAAGTTGGAGTGTAAGCAAACCATTCACCATTGTTTGCAACAACACCAAAGCAAGATGCTGGAGCTGTTCCATCAAAGGAAGTTATGGAATAGGTTCCAGCATTTGTTATATGCGTTGCGCCATCTGCTGCCGCACAAGTATTTGAGCTACTTTGAGCCTTAATAGCGAAAGGTGCTAAGCAAATGATTAAAAAAAGTAATTTTGTTTTCATAATATTTGGGATGTTATAATGTTTTATTTTTCAATGAATTAATCCATTGCTCTATAAGCTGAACACCTTCTTTATGCTGAAGGTTTCTTCCCATAATGGGCATTTTATATTCATCTAAGGTTGATTTAAGTCTAAATAACAAAGCCGATTCTTCAGGATTACCAGGAGATACAATATGAGAGAATCCTTCTTCAATCTCAAAGTTGTGCTTTACGCCCACACCTATATTTGTGAAATCGTCGGTTTCGTCGAAAGAAAATCTCATCGGTGCATATTCGCAATAACCTTTATCTGAATGGCAGTGAGCACAATTAATATCCAGATAAGATCTAACCCTTAAATCTAATGGTTGTGAGACATTTGCCCAATCTACTACTGAAACTATTTCCGAAGGGATGTTAGAGGCGTCTAAATACCCAAATTCGCTCCATTTTTTTAATTGATTCTTAATGCCATCCTCAAAAGGATAATTTTGATTCATATTTTGTGGCTTTGGACCTATGGGCACTATTTCATCATATTTATTATGACAGGTAAAACACTCGTCGTATGATGGTATTTTATAATTTACAGATTTTACTTGGTTGTCATCTTCAATCTTAACCCGAACAAAGCTTCCTTCAGTTGTCAATACAGCTTCAGACTGCTCATCATTCCACTTGTAATTTACTAAAACCCATTCTCCTTCTTTTTTTATAAGTAGTCTGGTTTCAATCATTTGTGTGTTTTTCTCTGGTAAGACCTTTTCAAAATAATGCGTGGTTATCAAAACAGCTCCATTTGGAAAGTCTAAAACAGAGTGGTCATTAACATAACTTGCCTTAGAGCCTTTTGGCATCCACACAAATGTTTGTGCCTTGGCATAGTCTATAAATAACCCACTTGTAATTTTGTATGGTAAAACACCGTAAGCAGGTTTTAAGTTGAACATATTGCCTTCAAAAAAATTGTATTCTGAAAGTGTTGAATAAGGGACGTTCTCCAGGTTTAGAGAAACAGGAGACGTTGGTGCAGGTAGAACTTGTACATAATTATCGTCTTCAGAACATGATGTACAAGAAAATACAAATAGCAAAAGCCCTAATAAACAGGAGTAATTTTTTGTCATTTATAGAAAATTTGGATAGCTAATTTAACTAAAAGGCGAAGCCGCTAGTAATTAATTAGTTATAATACCAAAATTTCCTTATGACATGTTAAAAGGCAGATTTTTTCTTTAAAAGGTAGAGATTTAGCTACAATAACCGGTTAACATATAGGTGCTCAGCTATTTGAACAGTATTAGTTGCTGCTCCTTTGCGTAAATTGTCTGAAACAATCCACATATTAAGTGTATTGGGTTGTGTTTCATCCCTTCTAATTCTACCGACAAAAACAGCATCTTTTCCATGTGCTAAGATTGGCATTGGATACGTATTTGTACTTGGGTTGTCTTGTACAATTACACCTTTGGTTTCGGCCAATAATTCACGAACTTCCTGTAAGTTAAAGTCGTTTTCAAACTGAACGTTTACCGACTCAGAATGACCTCCAGATGTTGGAATTCTTACTGCGGTAGCAGTGACAGAGAAAGTCCTGTCGTCCAGTATTTTTTGAGGTTCTCTAGCGAGTTTCATTTCTTCTTTGGTGTAACCATTATCCTCAAAAACATCGCAATGCGGTAATGCATTTCTCCCAATTGGGTGTGGATAAGCCATTTCTCCCTCAATTCCATTTATTTCATTTTCAAGTTGTTGTACAGCCTTTACACCTGTACCAGAAACAGATTGATATGTAGAGACAACCACACGTTTCATTTTGTATTTATTATGGAGTGGAGATAAAGCCAGTACAAGTTGAATGGTTGAACAATTAGGGTTTGTAATTATCTTATCCTTTTTTGTTAATAAATTGGCATTTATTTCTGGCACTACCAATTTTTTATCTCGATCCATTCTAAAGGCAGACGAATTATCGATAACCGTTGTTCCTGCTTCAGCAAATTTTGGAGCCCATTTTAACGATGTGTCTCCACCAGCCGAAAATAAAGCTATCTTGGGTTTCATGGAAATAGCATCGTTAATACCAACAACTTTATATGGAGATCCTTTATACTCAATACTTTTCCCAACACTTCTTTCAGAAGCTACAGGAATTAATTCCGATATAGGAAAATTGCGTTCTTCAAGAACTTTTAACATAACCTTGCCTACCATTCCAGTAGCACCAATAATAGCTATTTTCATTTAATTAAATTATGAACAGCAAAAGTAGTTATTAATTTATTTTGAATTTAAAATATATTCACAAAAAAGGGCTAATTCCAGAGAATTAGCCCTTTTTAACAACTTTTAGTAAAGTGTTATTTTTTTAACAAATCACGAATCTCAGTCAATAAATCATTATCAGATGGTCCAGCTGGTGTAGCAGGAGCAGGCTCTTCTTTTTTCTTCATGTTGTTGATGCCTTTTATTACCAAGAACATTACAAAAGCAACAATAATAAAGTCAATAAGGTTTGTTGTAAATTCTCCCCACATTAAGGCAACTTCTCCAGTCATATTTCCAGCTTCATCAGCAACTCCTTCTTGTAGAATCCATTTTTGATCTTTAAAATCCGATTTAAACACCAACCCAATAAGTGGTGATACAATTCCTCCAGTAAATGAAGATACTATTTTGTTAAAAGCAGCACCCATAACAAAGGCAACAGCAATGTCAACTAGGTTGCCTTTCATGGCAAAATCTTTAAATTCTTTAAGCATAATGGTTTAATGTTTTAGTTAATTAAGGACTAAAATACAAAAAATACAAATGTTAAAATAATCTTAAAACTATTTTATAATTTCCCTCTTAATACGTCTAGAGATTGAAGCAATTATTTCATAAGAGATAGTATTAGCCGCTTCTGCGAAATTTTCAGCAGTAAATTGTTTATTAAAGATAATTACTTCATCGCCTTCATAACAATCAATATGCGTTACATCTACCATAATCATATCCATACAAACATTTCCAATAATAGTGGCTTTTTCTCCTTTAATAAACACAAACCCTTTACCATTACCATAGTGCCTACCAATACCATCAGCATGACCTATTGGTATAGTCGCAGTTTTTTTTAAAACACCACTTTTATAAGCCCTATTATATCCAACCGTTTCCCCTTTTTTAATTATATGAATTTGTGAAATAATTGATTTTAAAGTCGCTATGGGTTTTAGGTTCTTGTTATCGTTTGCTAAATTACCAAAGCCACACAGTCCAATACCACTTCTTACCATATCAAAATGGGCTTTGGGATAATTTAAAATTCCAGAAGTATTACTAATATGAAGCATTGGCTTATAATTTAAAGCCTCAAGTAGTTTTCTTGAAATATTTTTGAAGCTTGATATTTGTTTCAAAGTAAACGTTTTCTCATTATGGTCTTCGCTAGCAGCAAGATGAGAAAAAACAGATGTCACTTTAATAGCTTTGCCGCTCTTTAATCGAGAAGTTATATAATCTATATCGTTTTCACAAAACCCCAGCCTATTTAAACCTGTATTAATTTTTATATGAATTGGGTAATTTGTTTGGTTTTCTTTTTCAGCACAAACTTCAAACTCCTTTAAAACTCGAGTACTATATAGGCTTGGTTCTAAGCAACGATCAATAATAGTTTTAAAATTTACAGGTTGAGGATGCAACACCAAAATAGGTTTGGTTATACCTGCGTCACGTAGCGCAACACCCTCTGAGGTGTACGCAACTGCAAAATAATCGACGTTTAAACTTTGAAGGTGAAATGCGATTTGCTCAGCGTCACTACCATAAGCAAATGCTTTTACTACAGCTAAAAATTTAGTGTTCTTTTGAAGTTTCGACTTGAGGTACTCAAAATTATGCGTAAGCGCATTTAGGTCTATTTCAAGAACTGTTTCTTTGGCTTTAGCCATTGCCTGTTTTTAGTTTTGGGGTTACTTCTTCGGCATCGTTAACTTTCATATTACGAACCTTATCGCGCAACATTGCTTTGTAAAATGCCGCCCTACTCAAAGGTTCATATTCATCAACTTCACCCAATAGAACCAGGTCGTCACTTTTTGCTTTTCTATAACTGTATTGTGCTAAGTTCCCAGTTCTGGTGCAAACAGCATGAACTTTAGTTACATATTCTGCGGTAGCCATTAAATTTGGCATTGGCCCAAAGGGGTTGCCTTTAAAATCCATATCCAATCCAGCCACAATAACCCTTACACCCTTATTTGCCAAATCATTACAAACCCTTACGATTTCATCATCAAAAAATTGAGCCTCATCAATGCCAACCACATCGCAGCCATCAGCTAGAATAGGGATGTTTGCGGCCGCAGGAACTGGCGTTGAACGTATTTCGTTAGAGTCGTGTGATACTACCATTTCATCATCATAACGCACATCAATAGCGGGTTTAAAAATCTCTACTTTTTGCCTTGCAAATTGTGCGCGTTTAAGCCTGCGAATCAGTTCTTCTGTTTTCCCAGAGAACATTGAGCCACAAATTACTTCAATCCAACCAAATTGTTCTTTATGATTTACTGTATTTTCAAGAAACATTTTGTAATTTTAACACTAAAACAAAGCTAATATTCGTTTGTATAAAG
>CALZKX010000255.1 GCA_945788155.1 uncultured Flavobacteriaceae bacterium | reverse complement strand
TCATGTTTGAGGAATCTATAGGCTCATCAAAAGATATTGTTTCTATTGAGCAAGCTAAAAGCTTTAATTCAGGGATTTTATCCAATAGATTATCAAAATCAAAAGAACGTAGTGCTCCAGTTTCAGGATCTTTAATCATCCCAATAGTTCCTCCAGTATAGATTAATAGTATGTTTGGTGCTTTCATTTTTAAACTTTAAATATAGCTTTTGAATTGGCTGTGGTAATTTCGGCAATTTCTTCCTTTGTCACACCATATATATTTGATAGCTTTTCCAGCACATTTATTATATAACTACTTTCATTACGTTTTCCGCGATATGGTGTTGGTGCTAAATATGGTGAATCTGTTTCTAAAACTATATATTTTAAATCTATTTGGTTTAAGAATTGATCTATTTTTCCGTTTTTAAATGTTACTACACCACCTATTCCTAATTTCATGTTATAGGAAATCGCTCTTT
The DNA here is from genome assembly GCA_945788155.1 of uncultured Flavobacteriaceae bacterium. GTDB lineage: Bacteria > Bacteroidota > Bacteroidia > Flavobacteriales > Flavobacteriaceae > Pontimicrobium. Next base: position 7,143 of record CALZKX010000255.1, on the reverse strand, counting down.
GTGCTTGTTGTAAGGTTCCAGTAAAACAATGAAAAATTCCAAATAATTCTTCGCCTTTTTCTTGTTCTAAAATCTCAAAAATCTCATCGAATGAGTCTCGACAATGAATTACTATTGGCAAATGGTATTTTTTAGCTAATTTAATTTGATGTCTAAATGCTTCTTGCTGAATGTTTAAAGTTGTTTTATCCCAATATAAATCTATGCCTATTTCTCCAATGGCTATAAAAGGTCTTTTTGAAAGGAGTTTTTCAACATGCTCTAATTCTTCTTTATAATTTTCTTTAACAGATGTTGGGTGCAATCCCATCATCAAAAACACATTGTCGGGATAATCCTCCTCAAGTTTAAACATGGCCTTTGTGTATGTTGAGTCGATAGCTGGAATAAAAAAACGCAAGATGTTACTTTTAAAAGCTCGTTGCATCATCTTATCACGATCATCATCAAAAGCTTCGCTATATAAATGTGTATGTGTATCGGTAATTATCATTTAGCAAAAGTAAGCTTTGATTACTATATTTGAAAGCTCTAAAAAAGCAATATATTAATACACCACCCAACACCATTTAACCATGAGCTTACAGCAGTTTCTATTAAAAAAAGGATATACCAAAGTAAAATTACATTTTACAAAAACCAATCATCTTGAGTTAAAAGCAATTATTAATGGTGTAAAGGGAAGGTTTATTCTTGATACTGGAGCTTCAAACTCTTGTGTAGGGTTTGCTTTTGCAGATACTTTTAATTTGAAAGTAGAAGACTCTGAAGTAAAAGCAGCTGGTGCTGGTGCAATAGATATGCTAACCCAAGTTTCTAAAAAAAACATTGTTAAAATTGGCAAGTGGAAATCGAAAAGAACGTCTTTAATATTATTTGATTTAACTCATGTAAATACAGCTTTAGCAAATCATGATGCGAATTTAGTAGATGGTATAATAGGCGCCGATATTTTAAAAAAAACCAAAGCTATTATTGATTACAACAAGAAATATTTATATCTTAAACTTTAATTAATAGCAACTCGACCAACTCCTTCTATGAAACCATCAATTATTATTGCTGATGACCATCCTTTAATGCTAAAGGGTCTCCAAGATTTCTTAACCGAAAAAGAATACAACATTATTGATAGTGCCACCAATGGGAAAGAAGCCTATAAATTAATACTTAAGCATGAACCAGATATTGCTATTTTAGATATAAGAATGCCACACCTATCTGGTATTGAAATAGCCGAACTATGCCAAGATAAGTTAGATACAAAAATTGTGCTTATTACCTTCGAAAAGAATAGCATCTTTTATCATCAAGCAAAACAACTTAACATTTATGGTTACTTATTAAAAGAGCTCGCTTTAGTGGAAATTGAAAATTGTTTAAAAGCAGTAACAGAAGGCATCCCTTACTTTAGTAAAGAGATAGAAGAACAGTTTTCTAATGAAGTTGAGATGGACCTTAATGTTTTAACGCCTTCGGAAAAACGTATTTTGAAATTAATTGCTCAAAATAAAACTGCAAAAGAAATTGCTAGTTTACTAGAAGTTTCTAAAAGAACTGTTGAAAAGCACAAAAGCCATATTATAAAAAAGCTAAATTTAGAATCGAAACACAACGGTCTTTTACTGTTCGTTAAGGAAAATGAAAGCCTTTTTTTATAAAGTTCATTTATTTTTACCTTTAATCACCTGATTTTATGACACATAAATTCATATACGTATTTATACGTATTGTTTGGTATTGTATTATTTCAGAAATTTACAATGCTATTAATTAGTTCTTAGGGAGAATTATGGAAGGCTCTTGGTTTAATTACTTGGAGCTTTCATTTTCTTTAAGAGCAAACCCCAAATATTAATGGATAAAAATTATACTCTTTGGCGTAAAGTTTTATTAGTTGGTTTAGTTACTATAATTGTTATAGTAATTTCTATTAATTTATTAGTTAGTTTAATATAAAAAGAGGCGTTTGTTTAACAAACGCCTCTTTTTTAATTAACTGTCGAACCTATTTTAGTTTGACTTATTATTATCTATCCTAGAGATACACGTATAAAACTAGTTACAGCAACGTCACCATAAGATTCAACATATTGAGCTACATTCAATTTTTCATCTTTAATGAAATCTTGATCCAGTAAACATTGTTCTTTGTCTAAAGTTGTATTATCTGAGATGAAACGTTCCATTTTACCAGGTAAAATTCTATCCCAGATTTGTTCTGGCTTACCTTCAGCTTTAAGTTCGGCTTTTGCATCTTTTTCAGCTTGAGCTAAAACTTCTGGAGTTAATTGAGACATTGAAATGTACTTTGGTACATTTTTAAGGGTCTTTCCTAAACGTCCCAATTCAATATTATCTTTTTCAATAACTGCAATTCTTGCTTCAGTTTCTGAGGCCACAAATGTTGGGTCGAAATCTTTATAAGACAATGTTGTTGCTCCCATAGACGCTACTTGCATAGCCAAATCTTTAGTTAATACATCTGTTTTATCTATAGCATTGTTTAAACCAACAATTGCAGCAATTTTCCCAATATGTGTATAAGCACCAACATAAGGGGCTTCTATTCTTTCAAATGCTGTGATGCCAATTTTTTCTCCAATAACGCCTGTTTGTTCAATTAATTTTTCGGCTACAGTCATGCCTCCAAAATCAGCAGCTAAGAAATCTTCTTTACTAGTGTGGTTTATGGCTATAGCAACAAATTCTTCGGCTAGTGCTTTAAAAGAATCATTCTTTCCAACAAAATCAGTTTCACAAGCTAAAACAATTGCAACACCAACTGTATTATCGTCATTAATTTTTGTTATTGCTAAACCTTCTGTAGATTCGCGGTCTGCTCTTTTTGCGGCAACTTTTTGTCCTTTTTTACGTAATATTTCTATAGCTTTGTCGAAGTTTCCTTCGGCTTCTACTAAAGCATTCTTACAATCCATCATTCCTGCACCAGTAGCTTCTCTAAGCTTTTTTACATCTGCTGCACTAATTTTTACTGTATTTTCCATAATTTATTAATAATAAAATAAAAGTCGCTTAATTTTTTCTACAAGAAAAGAATTAAACGACCTTTATATTTTTTGAAATAGTTTTATTCTTCTTCTTGAGCGGCAACTGGAGCAACTTTTTCAGCTTTTTTCACTTCAGCTTTTGCAGTATCTTTCTCCTCAACTTTTGGAGTAACATCTTTCCCTTCAGCCTTAGCGTCTTTTTCAGCTTTCCTGTCTGCTAATCCTTCAGCAATTGCATTGCTAACGTGTGATAAAATCTTATCAATCGATTTTGAAGCGTCATCATTTGCTGGAATCACGTAATCTACCTGTCTTGGGTCCGAATTCGTATCGACCATTGCAAAGATTGGAATGTTTAATTTTTGTGCTTCTTTAATTGCGATATGCTCGCGCTTAATATCAACTACAAACAAAGCTCCTGGAAGACGCGTCATATCAGATATTGAACCTAAGTTCTTTTCTAATTTTGCTCTTAAACGATCTACTTGTAAACGCTCTTTTTTGGAAAGTGTCATGAATGTTCCATCTTTCTTCATTCTATCGATAGAAGCCATTTTTTTAACAGCTTTTCTAATAGTAATAAAGTTTGTTAACATTCCACCTGGCCATCTTTCAGTAATGTAAGGCATGTTTACGTTTCCAGCTTTATCAGCAACAATGTCTTTAGCTTGTTTTTTGGTAGCTACAAATAATATTTTTCTACCTGATGCTGCAATTTTCCCTAAAGCTTGAGAAGCTTCTTCTAGTTTTGCAGCTGTTTTGTAAAGGTTAATTATATGGATGCCGTTGCGTTCCATATAAATGTAAGGAGCCATGTTAGGGTCCCATTTTCTGGTTAAATGCCCAAAGTGAACACCACCATCTAGTAAGTCTTTTACTTCTACTTTTGTCATTTTGTAATAGTTTACGTTCTGTTGAATTAGCAATGATTAAGTGGTCATTTTTAAAATCGCCTTAATCATTTAGATGCTAAACTAAACTCTGACGTTTACCGTCATGAGCAACAATAACTGGATTAAATCTTTGTACTGAATTTGTTTCAGTGTCTTTTTAATAAAACTTGATTTGTATAACTGATAAACAGATCCTCCATCAAGTTGAGGATTTTAACGTTTAGAGAACTGGAATTTTTTACGCGCTTTCTTTTGTCCGAATTTTTTACGCTCAACCATTCTTGGGTCTCTAGTTAATAATCCTTCAGGTTTTAAGATGCCTCTGTTTTCTTCATTAAGCTCACACATAACGCGAGATAAAGCTAAACGTACAGCTTCTGCTTGACCTGTAACACCACCACCAAATACATTTACTTTTACATCAAAGTTGCCTTCGTTGTTAGTCAATACTAACGGTTGGTTTACTTTGTATTGTAAAGTAGCTGTTGGGAAGTATGTGTTAACATCTTTTTTGTTGACTGTGATGTTTCCTTTTCCTTCTGAAACATACACACGTGCAACAGCCGTTTTTCTACGACCAATTTTGTGAATTACTTCCATCTAGTTAACTTCGTTTAAGTTAATTGCTTTTGGTTTTTGAGCTGCATGAGCATGCTCTGCGCCAACAGCAACATTTAAATTACGGAATAAAGCTGCGCCTAATTTATTTTTAGGGAGCATTCCTTTTACTGACTTTTCTACTAATCTTGCTGGATCTTTTCCAAACATTTCATTAGCAGTAAGCGATCTTTGACCACCTGGATAACCAGTGTGACGAATGTACGTTTTGTCATTCCACTTGTTTCCTGTTAAGTTGATTTTTTCGGCATTAATAACAATAACGTTATCGCCGCAATCAACGTGTGGTGTAAAGTTAGGTTTGTGCTTACCTCTTAAAAGTATTGCTACTTTTGAAGCTAAGCGACCTAATGTTTGACCTTCAGCATCAACCAAAACCCACTCTTTATTAACAGTAGCTTTGTTTGCTGAAATCGTTTTGTAGCTTAATGTATCCACACTAAATTATTTTTCTTAATTAAACATTCCTCTCTCAAAAAGAGTTTGCAAATTTACAATTATATATTTGATTACCAAATACTGTGAACCTATTTTTTTGCAAGAAAATCAAGTGATTATTACATGTTTTATTTATGCATAAATATATGATTGTGATTTGTGAGAAAATTATTGTTATATTTATAATCTCCCTTGTTTAATTTAAAATTCGTAATCATGAGATCATTTAAAATTAACAAGCCCTCAAACCAACCAATTTTTTGTTTTTTCCTTTTTTTGTTTTTTGTTTTAATCGCTGATGCTCAAAATTATGGTGCAACCGATAAAATTACAATTGTTAAAATGTTTAATGGTCAGCAAGCATGGAATTCTGCAATCTTAACGATTAACGAACCCTGTGGTTACCCAAAAACCGAAGGATGTGGCAAACCCATTAAAGGACAATACCCTTTTGATACTAAACGTCAATACAACTCAGGGACAACATTCATGACGCATGAGAATTATACAATTCTATTAAAAGCTAATGGTTCAATCTCGCAGGTTCAACCTAACTCTTCGAATCGAATAAAATTAACTAATGGTAATGAAGCGCATAGTCCAAAAGGTGTCGTTAGAATAGTTGCTGAGAAATCAAGGGATTTAACCAAAAGCATCATTATCAATGGCAAGAATGTTAGCGCAAAAATGAAAACTACCGAGTTTTGGGTTGATACAAGAGGCGAGCAAACAAAATTTAGTCCAGTAGAAGGTACTATTTCAATTGTTGAGAAAGTACCTGTTACGGTTGGGTTTAACAAATTTCAAGACCAAACAGAGGATAGGGAACGCGCCCGAAATGCAACATATCCAGTTCGAACCGAAAGATCAGGAGGTCAAGCGGCTTATTCGACTGGAACTCAATCGGCTAAAAATTTCAATTCAGTTGATGATGCTATTTTTAAAATCAATGAATATTTAAAGCAAAATAGTAGTTATATGTATCCCGAGGAATTGGCAGAAACATATATTTTATTAGGTGAGTTTTATCTCAATAAAGATCAATATCAAAATGCCATAACCTGCTTTGATTATTCAGCTGAAATATATACCGCTATAGATCCTACAGGGCTTAACGCATTAGAGGCAGAGCTATTTTTAGCTGAAGCTCAAATATACTTTGGTGATCCAGATGGTATTGTTGCTGTAAAAGAAACTATAGAAGAGCTTTTGGAAAATTTAGAGTACTATTACGAAGAATATGTTTATGCTGGTAAAGTCGAGGAATATGATATTCAAAGAGATTATTGCTATGAGTTAGTTGATGCTTTGGATCTTGTAGGTTGGGCATACGACCTTATTAACAATGAGCCTGAAGCAGATAAATATTATCAAGCTGCAGCAAATTATCCATGTCAAGATTAATTTAGATGAAATTGGTTTCGCTTAAACGGTTATTGTTTTACATTATTACTTTTCTAGTAGTGATGAATGCTTTTTATTGGTCGGGAATTTTATGGAATAACGTAGATGAAATGTTTGTTAGCAAACTTTCATATGATGCTTCTCAGGCTTCAAATGTTAGGAGTTCGATTGCTGTTGTAGATGTAGATATCCTACAAAATAATCCTTCTGATTCTGAAAGCTGTACCTCTTGCCAGAGAAAGCTTCTAGTTAATGTACTTAAAACAATAAATGCAGAAAATAAAAAACCAGAAGTAATAATTTTGGACTTTGCATTTTCTAACGATACAACACAAATAAAAGCCTTAAAGGAGGAAATTAAACTATTGAAAGAGGATGTTAAGGTTTACGCCTCTTATGACATTGATGAATACCTTGCAGCACCAGAAGATCAGCAGGAGTTTTTTAATTTTGACATGAAACAGGCCCAAGACCTATATGATTTATTGGGAAATAGGTTGCATACTAATTATATAGTTAAATACATGGCCAATGAGAAGCGGTTTTTAATTGAACATGAATCTGTAAAATACCTCAATAATTTAAATATGGACGGCAGTATTGACAGTATTGCCATAGAATCTGTCATTAAACGTGTGAATTTGGACCGAACAGATTTGGGGTTAGCAGTTAGTTATACCAATAATCTGGTTCCATTAGGGAATAGTGAATCAATGGAGGCAAGTACCTTTAGATTCAATCCTGGTAAGGAAAACCAGTTAGGTCAATTTGAAGCACAT
>CALZKX010000254.1 GCA_945788155.1 uncultured Flavobacteriaceae bacterium | reverse complement strand
GTGTGTATGGTTGTACACTACTTATGGTTGGTATATTTGATTTTACCATAATTGTTGGTATAATTTGTACTATACCACCAACTAAAATGGTTACTGTTGCTAATAAGGTTAATTGTACAGGACGACGCTCTAACCATGTGTGCCATCCTTCTCCAGAAGTACGTTTTTTAGTAACTCTTGTTAACGCAGGAGCTTCAGCCAATTCGTCTTCTACTTTGCTTCCCGATCTTTTAATTGTAACAACTATATTATAAACTAAAATCAAAGTTCCAACCAAGTACAGCGTGCCACCAATGGCTCTCATCCAATACATTGGCATAATTTCGGTTACAGTTTCTAAGAAGTTACCATACACTAAAGTTCCATCTGGATTAAACTGATTCCACATACTTGCTTGTGTAAACCCTGCAACATACATTGGTAATGCATAAATAATAATACCTAATGTGCCTAACCAAAAATGCAAATTAGCAAGGCCTGTAGAGAATAATCTTGTTTTAAATAATCTAGGAATTAAGTAATAAATAATACCAAATGCCATAAAACCATTCCAAGCCAAGGCACCAACGTGAACGTGAGCTATAATCCAATCTGTATAGTGTGCAATAGCATTTACATTTTTAAGAGATAGAGTAGGACCTTCAAAGGTTGCCATACCATAACCCGTAATGGCTACTACCATGAATTTTAAAACGGGATCTGTCCTAACTTTATCCCAAGCACCTCTTAAAGTTAATAAACCATTAATCATACCACCCCAAGAAGGCATTAAAAGCATTACAGAAAATACAACACCTAAATTTTGTGCCCAATCTGGTAATGCCGTATATAATAAATGGTGAGGTCCTGCCCAAATATATAGGAATATTAAAGACCAAAAATGCACTATAGACAATCTATATGAATACACAGGTCTGTTAGCTGCTTTTGGGACAAAGTAATACATTAACCCTAAGAAAGGCGTCGTTAAGAAAAATGCAACAGCGTTATGGCCATACCACCATTGCACAAGTGCATCTTGTACACCAGCATATACCGAGTAACTTTTCATAGCCGAAACAGGTAATTCTAAACTATTAAAAATATGTAGCACGGCAACAGTAACAAAAGTTGCTAGGTAGAACCAAATAGCCACATATAAATGACGTTGTCTTCTTTTTAAAATAGTCCAAATCATATTTATACCAAAAACTACCCAAACTAATGCTATGGCAATGTCTATTGGCCATTCTAATTCGGCATATTCTTTTGATGTAGTTAAACCCAATGGTAAGGTAATAGCAGCTGCGACAATTATTAATTGCCATCCCCAAAAGTTAATGTTACTTAAAAGGTCACTTGCCATACGGGTTTTTAATAAACGCTGGAGTGAATAATAAACACCAGCAAACATGGCATTACCAACAAAGGCAAAAATCACGGCATTTGTATGTAATGGTCTTAAACGCCCAAAACTTAGCCATGAGATGCCATTGGTCATGTTAGGGAATAAAAACAATAAGGCTACTATAAGGCCTACAAGCATTCCAACAACGCCAAAAATAATTGTAGCAAAAAGGAATTTTGTAACGATTTTATTATCGTAATGAAACTGTTGCATTTCCATAATTAATTTGTGTTATTCTAAATTGATTAGTATTATTTTTTGGATTTTTTTTTAATAATTTCGTCTTCAAATAGCATTCTTACAGAATGTGTATAAGAATCGTCATACTGTCCTTTTTTTACTGCGATTATAAAAGCAATAAAAAAAACAACAGCTACTGCAATACTTATTGCTAGTAAAAGATAAATGACACTCATACCTGTTTGAGGTTATAATTCAAAAATAGTTTCATAAGCTTATCTAAAATATGATTTTTGTCATGTTTCAAATGTATGTGTTTTATTGCCATTTTGTGGTTATTAGCCATCTTTATAATTTTGTTAGTATGATTAAATTTATAGTCATTGTGTTTTCATTAAGTTAGCTTTCTGCCTAAAAGATTAGTTGCTACAGTGGTGAAAACAACAATGCTAATTGAGCTTAATGGCATTAATATAGCCGCTATAACAGGAGCTAATTGACCTGTAACTGCAAAATAAAGACCTATAATGTTATAGAAAAATGAGAGCACAAAACTCCATTTTATGATTTTTATGGCAGCTTTTGAAGTTTTTATATAATTACATAATTGGTTGAATTTTGATGCGTCCAGAATTGCATCACAAGCAGGAGAAAAAACATTTACATTCTCTGAAATTGCAATGCCAACATCACTTTGTGCTAAAGCACCTGCGTCATTTAAACCATCGCCAACCATTAATACTTTGGCACCTTCGCTTTGATGGTGTTTTATGTATTCTAATTTATCATCTGGTTTTTGATTGAATAATAATTTGGTTTTTGTTGGGAGCAATTTGGTTAAATTACTTTTCTCACCTTCGTTATCACCAGAAATAATAGCTAGATTATAATTGTCTTTAAGTTTGTTGAAGAGTCTTGAAAGTCCTTTTCTATAGGCATTGTAAAAAGTAAATTTACCTTTGTAAATATTATTTGTACTTACGTGTACAGCAGTATTAACAGTTGTTGTATCTTGGGCATATCCTACAAAAGGAGCAGATCCTACTTTAATTTGTTGTGTTTTGAATTTTGCTTCAATCCCTTTTCCTAAGTGCTCTTTGTAATTATCTAAAGTTACTATTTTATGCTCATCTAAAATATCATATAATGCTCTACTTAGCGGATGGTTGGAACCTCTAAGTGTATTTTTTAGCAAGCTTTCTTCTTCTTGAGAGAAGTGTTCACCTTCATAAGTAATTTTTGAGCTTTTATTAGCAGTGATTGTTCCCGTTTTATCAAAAATTATGGTATTTATTTTTGCTAATTGTTCAATAACATTAGCGTTTTTTAAATAGAATTTCTTTTTTCCTAAAATACGTAATACGTTACCTAATGTAAAAGGAGCAGATAGGGCAATAGCACAAGGGCACGCAATAATTAATACTGCCGTAAATACATTTAATGCCTTAGTGGAATCGTAAATAAGCCAAAAAGTTGTTGCCAAAGCTGCAATTAAAAGCACAGCAATTGTAAAATGTTTACTTATTTTATTTGTTAGTGTGGTGAAGGCAGCTTCCTTATTTGTTCTAAATACGTCGTTGCTCCAAAGTTGTGTTAAATAACTTTGCTCTACCGATTTTAAAACTTCAACCTCAATAACGCCATTTAGTTGTTTTCCGCCAGCAAACAGTTTGTCTCCTGATGTTTTTGAAACTACTTCAGATTCACCAGTTACAAAACTATAGTCAATTCTTGCACGACCAGTCATCAAAATGCAATCTGTAGGAATGAGTTCTTCATTCCTTATAAGTAAACGATCTCCTTTTTCAATATCATATACTTGAATGGATGATTCTTTTCCATCAGCAAAAATTTTAGTAATACCAATTGGAAAGTAAGATTTGTAATCTCTTTCAAAGGATAGAAAAGCGTACGTTTTTTGCTGGAAGAATTTACCAAGCAATAAAAAGAAAACCAAACCAGTTAAACTATCAAAAAAGCCAGTACCAATATCTAAAGCTATTTCGGTGGTACTTCTTATAAATAGAACTGAAATCCCTAATGCTATTGGAATATCAATATTTAATAATTTTGCTCGAAGGCCCTTATATGCTGATATAAAATAATCTTGAGCTGCATAAAAAACCACTGGAACTGAAAACGCAAACATTAGCCATCTAAAAACATGTTTGTAATTTTCTAACCAAATCCCTTCTACTTGTAAATATTCAGGAAAAGAAAGAAACATTACATATCCAAAAGCAAAACCAGCCAACCCTAGTTTATAGATTATAGAGCGATCTATTTTCTTTTTTCTATTCTCAAAATTTTCTAAACTTATATAGGGCTCGTAACCAATTCGGCACAAAAGATTGACCAATTCTTTAAGTGATAATTTGTTACCATTAAAAGTTACACGAACTGTTTTTTCGCCAAAATTCACCATAGAGCTACTTATTTGTGGTAGTAGTTTATTTAAATTTTCTAGAATCCAGATACACGAACTACAATGTATGTGCGGAATATATAGCGAGATTATGCGAACCTCACCATCATTAAATTCAAAAAGTTTTTCTGTTATTTTTTCATTATCAAGAAAATTATACTTGCCTTCAATTTCTTTTGGCGTAGCTCCTGGAGCAGCTTGCAAATCGTAATAACAGCTTAAATCGTTTACAGAAAAAATCTCGTAAACAGTTTTGCAGCCATTACAACAAAATGACTTCTTATCGTGCGTTATTCCTGACTTAGAAGCATCTAAGCCACAGTGGAAACATGTTTTATGGTTCATGTTTCACCTTATGGATTTATTTGTTTGAAATTGGACAGATGTAATTCGCCAATGGAATACTGCGATGGAATCAAAATTAATAATTGACTCATTTTTATAAAATTTGCTCAAAATATACCTAGTACAAAAGTGTTAAGTTAATAAAAATTTAAATATGATATTTATCATGTTTTAGTTATTTTTGCATAACTTCGAAATTAGGTATGAGTAAGTGCGAACAATGTATAGTAAGGCAATTTAATTCTCTTAAGGCTTTGACCAAAGAAGAATTACTTAGGATTTCTGCTTGTAAAACTTCTAGAATAATAAAAAAAGGAGAAGTGATTTTTGAAGAGGGAGAATCGCTCAATGGCATATTTTGTATAAAAGATGGCGTTTGTAAACTTACAAAGTTAAGCGCAAATGGAAAAGACCAGATTATAAAATTGGTTGAAAAAGGACAAATACTTGGTCAACGATCGTTAATTAGTGATGAACGTACAAATCTAAGAGCGACCGCTTTAAATGATATGGAATTATGTTTTATTCCAAAGGCTGAAATTATAAACGATTTAAAAAAGAATAATAATTTCACAATGGACATTTTAAAGAATATGGCAGATGATTTAAGGGAAGCCGACGATGTTATTGTAAACATGGCTCAAAAATCGGTTAGGCAACGTTTGGCTGAAGCTTTATTAGATATTGACGAAAATTTTGGCACGAACCCTGATGGCACTTTAAGCGTGCTTTTATCACGTGAAGACTTTGCAAGTATTGTTGGGACTGCTACCGAGTCGGTAATTAGAGTTTTATCTCAGTTTAAAAAAGAAGGATTTATATCTACTATTGGGAAGTATATAAAAATAGAGGATATTGAAGGTTTGAGACGCGTAGAATAAAATTAGTCACTTTAAAATAAAAAAACGCTCTGAAAATATCAGAGCGTTTTTAGTTTTTATCAATTAATTGTTTAATCCAGTTTAAAAGATTTAATTTCTTTAAAAGGCGATAAGCTTAGGTTTTCCATTGAAGCTTTATAAGGATTCCACTCGCCATTAAAAAACGTATTGGTTTTTTCAAGTGCACTATTTAATGCATCTTTTGCATTTTTCATTAAAGTACGTTCTGTTGAAGTGATGCCACTTTTTCTTGATCTAATATAAGAAGCTGCACCAAAAATACGTTGCATTATATTTACATTTGGATCGCTGGTAATTCCTTGTCTTTTATCTACCTTACCTAAATATAGTTCTAAAACTTCATCGATGCGTTTTACAATATCTTTTGAAGCTTTAATGTTATCTTTATGCGCTTTTTTATCAAGCTTTGCTAACATCTTACTGTACTCTGTTGCGATGTTTTTACTTTCAATTAATTGCTTAACGGCATCAGCAGCAACTTGGGTGATTTTTTCAACTTCTTTAGAGGCATTGTAAACTTCGTTAATAGAATTCATGTCAACATTTAACCTTGGATCTGGCGCTACAGTAATATTGGTTTCTGAAGTTTGGTCACCAAAACTCATTACTACTTTATATGTTCCCGGTTTCACACTAACACCTCCTGGTTCACCTCTACGTGGACGAATACTTCTTGATGGCCTATCACCTCCTTTTTCATTCATGTACCATGTCCATTTGTGTAATCCGCTTTCCTTTGGAGCTTTACGTTTTAGTGTTCTAATGAGCCTGTCTCCATCATAAATATTCATATGGACAGAATCCCATTTTACTTTGCTTTCAGCTTTTTCGACAGGTTTTTCAACAACTTCATCTTTACTCTTTTTGCTTTTTTTCTTTTTCTTTGAATCATCCGTTTTTGGCATTTCCTTTTTTTTATCATCAACTTTAACAAAGTACGACATGATAGCTCCACGAGGGCGATTATCGCCATTATACATGGCATCAGCACCAAAACGACTTCCTGTTGGTTGTTGGTAAGCAGCTTGATACGCTGTAGGAGGATTAAATAATGTTAGTTTATTATTTAAAACGGCTTTGTTACTGGCAATTTCACGTAATGGACGAATATCATCTAAAACCCAAGCTGCTCTTCCAAATGTGCCGATTACCAAATCATGTTCACGAGGATGAATAACAAGGTCTTTAACTGAGGTTGTAGGGAAGCCCTCAGTCCATTTTGTCCATTTATTTCCAGCATCTATCGAAACATATAAGCCATCGTCAGTTCCTAAAAATATTAAATTTGGCTCTTCAATATCTTCTATAATAGCCAATGCATAACTCTCTACGTCGTTACCATCGACAATTCTAGTCCAGGTTTTTCCGTAATCTGTAGTTCTAAAAACATAAGGTGTGTAGTTAAAACGTCTATAATCGTTAGCGACCAAAAGGGCTTCGCCTTTATTTTTGTTGGATGCTTTAATTTGCGGAATCCAGCTTCCAGAAGGTAACCCTTTAATGTTTTGTGTTACTTCAATCCAACTTGCTCCTCCATTTTGAGTGAAATGAACTCGACCATCATCGGTACCAACCCAAAGCATGTCTTTTTCAACAGGAGAAGGTTCAATAACGAGAATTGTAGTGTGGTTTTCTGCTCCTGTAGCATCCATTGATAGGCCTCCACTTTCGTGTTGTTTTTGCTTTTCAGGATCGTTGGTTGTTAAATCTGGTGAAATAGCTGTCCATGTCAATCCTTTATCTGTCGATTTATGTACAAATTGACTTCCAAAATAAATCGTACTATTATCAAAAGGATCTATATTTATGGCAGAATTCCAGTTGAATCTCAATTTTACATCTGGATCTGGATGTGTTGGTCTAATGCCATAATTGTTTCCTGTTTTCCAATCGTAACGACTTACATTACCTTGCTGGCTCATAGTAAATCCATAACGAGAATCGTCTTTATCGGGAATGACATCAAAACCATCACCAAACGATATTTCTTGCCAATAGGAATTTCTAATGCCTTGGTCTTTCCATACATAAGCAGGACCTCTCCATGAACCATTGTCTTGCATGCCACCATATACATTATATGGAAATTCATTGTCAACATTAATATGATAAAATTGTGCTACAGGAATATTACCTATAAAACGCCATGTTTTTCCACCATCATGAGTGATGTTGAATCCACCATCATTTCCATCCATCATAAAACTGCCATCGGTTGGATGTATCCACCAAGCATGATGATCAGGATGTACACCATTGCTAACACCATAAGCTGGCATTAACGGCGAAAAGCTTTTACCTCCATCTTCACTTACGTTAACATAAGTAAATACCGAATATACGCGGTTTTCATTTTCAGGATCCACATGAATATCTGAATAGTAAAAGGGCCTGTTACCAATGCCACCAGCACCTCTGCCACTAGATTTATCATTTATCATTTTCCAAGTAAAACCACCATCTTCACTTTTATATAATGCATTCTTTTTTGCTTCAATTAAGGCGTAAACAATATTTGGCTTATTGGTAGCAATACCAATACCAATTCTGCCTAAATTACCTTTTGGCAAACCATCTTTTGATGTTAATTTTTTCCATGTATTTCCACCATCATGAGTGATGTGCAACCCTGAACCTTCGCCACCAGAGTTAAAAAACCATGGGTCTCGCTTGTGTTCCCACATTGCAGCTATTAATTTGTTTGGATTTGTTGGATCCATTACCAAATCGGCTGCTCCTGTTTTATTGTTTGCAAATAGAATTTTGTGCCATGTTTTACCACCATCAGTTGTTTTGTAAACACCACGTTCTGGATGTTCTCCCCAAGGCGACCCAATGGCACCAACATAAACCACTTCAGGATTTGTAGGGTCTATAATTACTCGATGTATATGGCGTGTTTTTTCCAATCCCATTGATGTCCAGCTTTTCCCTCCATCAAGGGATTTGTATATTCCATAGCCACCATTTAAACTGTTTCTTGGGTTTCCTTCTCCAGTACCAACCCAAATCACGCTTGGGTTTGATTGTTGAATGGCTACAGCACCAATAGAAGCAGTTACTTCACTATCGAAGATTGGATCCCATTTTATACCTCCAGAAGTAGATTTCCATAAGCCTCCAGAAGCGGTGCCTACATACATAACATCTGGATTACTAGTAACAACATCGATTGCTGTGACACGACCAGACATGCCTCCAGGACCAATATTTCGAGGTTTCATGTTTTTTACTAAATCCATTGAAAATTCCTGTGCGGAAAGTAGTGTAATGCAAAAAAGCATTACTATTGAAAAGAATTTTTTCATTTTGATTTTTGGTTAGAATTGTAAACCGTAAATTAAAGAAAATCTAATAGGATTTTCTTAAAGAGATGTTAATGCTTTTTTTGTTTTATATTTTTAATTTGTTTAGGTCGAAGCCACATAATAAAACCACTAATAGAAAGAAGTATTAGACCTAATGACGTAATGGTTGAGTAGAGTAATTTTGTATAATGCGAGTCTGATTTAAAAAGATAATCCACAATACTACCATCGTGAATCATTTCAATAATATCGGCTGTGCGTTGTTTGGTAGACATAATATCTCCTGTGTAGCTGTTTATTTGTAATTCGGTAAAATGGTATTCAAAACGTACTTTGGCAATGCCTTTATATGGTCTGTAATCTATACGATTTATGGTATTATCTAGCTTTAGGGAATCTATATAGTTTATTGCAATAGTTTCAATTGTTTGTAATCCAATGAGGTTTTTTTGTTGGGAGACGTTTTTTGAGGGAGGCTTTAATTGTAATTCGTTTTTCCAAGTAAGCAGTAAACCTGTAATACCAACCAAAAACAAAAAAGCTACTAACGGAATAGCAACCGTTTTATGTAAACGCCTAAACCATCGTGATTGTTTAGCAAGTGCTCTAGTTTTTTTGTTCAAAGGCAATTTATTTGAGGTCGAAAATAGCGAATTTAAGAAGAACTATTCTTAAAGAGTTGTTAACGCATTTTTTTATTTTGCTCACAATGCTCAATAATTTTTTCAATCCTATTTTGTCGTGTAGCTTCCCGCTTAGCCTGCTTTAGCCAATATAAATAAGATTTTCGGTAACTAGGAGCAAAGTTTTGGTAATTTGTATGGGCTTCTTTATTAGTGTTAAATGCTAGTTGTAAGTCGTTTGGGATTATTAAATTTTCGACATCATCTAAAAATGTCCACATACCATTTTGTTTGGCGATTTCTATTTTATGATAACCACTTGGTTGAATAAGATTGTTTTTTTTCAATTCTATAACATAGCGTTTATTTAAAGCACTCCAAACACTTTTAGGATTTCTTGGTGTAAAATACTGTCGTCGTTTTCCATTACCTAAGCTTTTTACAGTGGAGTCTATCCAGCCAAAACAAAGGGCTACTTTAACGGCTTCTTCCCAACGCATGGTTGGAACGTTCATTTCTAACTTGTAGAATATTAGATAGACACCATTGGCATTTTTGTGATTTTGTACTAACCAATCGTACCAATCTACATCGCATTCAAAATATAGTTCAGGATAATCCACAAGTTTTACAATTTGCTTGAATAGACTAAGAAGTTCTCATCAATTTTTATATCATCGCCTTTAATGCTCATCGTTTTCCATTCAGCTTTTGGAAATAGCCATTGTTGTTTATTATTGATAGTTACTATAAAAGGCATATCAAAGTTTTCTATGATATTGGTATAACGATATTTTAAGGTATTGTTTTCAATTTTATACTCCAAAGTAGGAATACGAACATCTCTTAAATACTGGTTAAAAAACTCGGTTAAATCTATTCCAGAGGTTTTACTTAAATAGTCTTCAACTTCCTTGGTGGTAACTGTTTTATGGTAAAATGTTTCGTTTAAACCACGTAATATCATTCGCCATTTTTTATCATCTTCAATAAGTTGTCTTAAGGTGTGAATCATATAGGCTCCTTTGAGATACATATCGCCAGAGCCTTCTTTATTTACGTTGTAATGCCCAATGATTGGTCTGTCATTTTGAATATTTTTGCCACTTCCAATTACATATTCGCTTCCTGCTTTTTTTCCATAATAATACTCAACAAAAAGATTTTCAGAATACGTTGTAAAGCTTTCATGAATCCACATATCAGCGATATCTTTATAGGTTATGTTATTGGCAAACCACTCATGTCCAGACTCGTGAATAATAATATAATCGAATTTTAAGCCCCAACCATATCCAGAGAAATCACGACCTAAATATCCTTTCATATACTTATTACCATAGGTTATAGAGCTTTGATGTTCCATACCTAAATAGGGTACTTCAACCAGTTTAAAGCCATCTTCATAAAAGGGATATGGTCCAAACCAGTGTTCAAAAGCTTTCATCATTTTTGGTGCATCCTTAAAATGTACTTTTGCTTTTTCAAGATTATCACGAAGCACATAATAATCCATATCTAGATTGCCTTTTTCTCCATCAAATACCTCTGAAAAACGCACATAATCTCCTATGTTTACATTCACGCCATAGTTGTTTATAGGATTGTTTACAAACCAATGCGAGGTTACAGTATTGTCATTGTTTTCTTCAAGTTTTCTTAATCTACCATTTGATACATTCATTAAACCTTTTGGGTTGGTAACACTAATTAGCATGCTGTCTACTTCATCGTACATATGGTCTTTGTTTGGCCACCAAACGCTTGCTCCTAAACCTTGACAAGAAGTTGCAACAAAATGCTTCCCATTGGTATCCTTTTTCCAAGAGAAACCACCATCCCAAGGTGCATTTTTTGCAACTTGTGGATTTCCTTTATAATGTATTTCTAGTGAGTTTACTTCACCAACTACCTGCGTGTCTTTTAATGTAACGAAGTGCGCATTACCATCGTGCTTTACTTCTAGATTTTTGCCATTTTGAGTCACTTTGGTAATCTGTAATGGACTTTGAAGATCTATTTGTAAAAGATTATGTGGCTTTAATACTTTATACTGTACTGTATTTTTACCAGAAATGTATTTGTTGTCTGGATCTACTTTAATATCTAAGTGGTAATACGTTAAATCCCACCATTCACGCTCAGGAGTAATGCTGCCTCGCAACGTGTCTTGCCTTGTGAAATCATGCTTTTCTTGAAGTAATCCTTGTGCATTAATCAATGTAAAAGGAGCAATCAAAGTAATTATAAGTGCTGATAAAAAAATCTTATTCATAGTTTTTAACTAAAATTATCTAAATGTTTTATTTGGAAAAACAACCATACTTTCATAGCCATCTTTTCCAACTGAAGCGACTCCAAAAAAGAAGTTATCAATAACAATTCCATCTAAAGTAAATTCGGAAACATTGCCAACAAAACGACTGTAATCCCAAGTAGGTGAGGTAGTGTCTCTCCAATAAATTTTGTAACCAACAGCACCATCTACTTTGTCCCATTTAAACTTAACAGAAGGTTGTACAATCCCTCCAATGGCTACATCTTTTGGTGGAGGAGGAGCACTAGCTATACTTGCGAGATTAATCGCATTAACTGCAGTTAATTTTTTGGCATAATGAAAGTTTACATGTTCAAATGTATCACCATAGTTAATGCCATCTTCAGTGCGAATATCTTGATGTTGCTGAGTGTAATTTTCATGAGCTTCCATAATTCTAATTCCAGCAAAACCAGCATCATTAAAAGGACGATGATGACCTCCACGACCAAATCGGTCTAAACGGTAAACCATCATCGGGTTCATTTCTGGCATATAGGTTTTCACGTTTTTGTGTACGTAACGTGCCAATTGGCGCGAAATCCCATCGACTTCGCCACCATAAAAACGTCTTGAGTTACGTTGTCTTTCAGTTTCAGTTGGAGGAACCGGTTCAGAAAATATTCTAAAAGTTCGATTGTCAATAACGCCATCCACACCTTTTATGTTTCCAATCATATCGTTGTTCAAAACACCAATGATATCCCAGCCTTTTTCTTTGGCATATGCAGCTAAGCCTTTACCACCATAAAGGCCTTGTTCTTCACCTGATAAGCCAACATAAATGATGCTATTTTCAAAACTGTATTTGCTTAAAACACGAGCTGCTTCAATAGTTCCTGCCATTCCAGAAGCATTATCGTTAGCACCAGGAGAATCTGAAGTAAAATCTGTTGGGTTAGATACACGAGAATCAATATCGCCACTCATAATAATGTAACGATTGGGATATTTTGTTCCTTTTTGAACTGCAAGCACATTTACGACCCAAACATCATGCACAATTCTTGCTCCATCACCTTTTTTAACTAAATCTTTTTGATAAAATACGTCCAAACAGTTGTTGCATTTATTATCAATTATATCAAACTCTGATTTTATCCATCTACGAGCAGCACCAATACCATGTGTTTGCGAAACTGTATCGCTTAAGGTGTGCCTTGTTCCAAAATCGACTAAAGTTTTTACATCTTTTTTTATTCTATCAGCTGATACAGCATCGATGATATTATATATTTTTTGATCGGTTTGTGAAAAGGAGGCAAGTGTTAGAATGCAAAAGCCAATAGTGATTAATTGTTTCATTTTGTAGTTATGTGTTTAGCTAATGAAATCCTGAAATAAGTTCAGAATGACAACATTATTTATTTTTTTTATAGTTAAATTTTATGGTTTCTGTTTTTCCATTTTGTTCAATATCTACATAGACATTCATTTCATTATCACTTATTTTTTTAAAAATCATCCCTTCAAAAACGACTTTGTTTGAGGTTATTTCTTTAAGTGGAAAATCTATAGTTTCGTCTTTAGTTTCCCAGCCTTTTAAATCGTTGTTGAAATGTTTTAATTGAAGAACAAGCGAGTTTTCAATTTCTCTAATAATTTCAATCTCATAAAATGCCACTTTACCATCTTTAATAAGTTTAAAAGAAGCCATCATCGAGCCACCAGAAGGCTTGCTCCAAATTTCTTCTGTTATACCACCAAAAGCTTCGCCATGCCAAGTACCAGAAATCCAAGTAATGTTTTCTAGTTTCGGTTCGAGTTTTTTATTGGAATCAGTTAGTACAGCTTTTCCGCCTACACCAACTAAAGCGAGTTTTGTTCCGTCAGGGCTTATTGCAAGACGTGTAATGTTTGTAATTTCAAAATCTTTTAATGAAGCTACTTCTATCCAATCTTTATTTTTGTGTAATTTTAATTTATAGAGTTTATTGCCTTTTCCCATTAAAATTGTGCTAGGAGATAACCAACACATATCTTCAGAATTTGGAAGCGTTGATGTTATGAGGTTAGTTTTTCCGTTATATATATTAAGCGATTTTATTTCCCATAGACTGTCATTTTCTTTTGAAATGTAACTTATCAAATTTGTATTTGGAATTTTGTGTAGGGAACGACCAATATTCGCTTCGACTGTATAATTTTCTTTAGTATTAAAATTTGTAATATAAAGTGAAAGTCCATTTTCTTCCAAAACTGAAGATACTAGTATACCTTTATTATACCAAACATGATAACCAATAATAATATCATCGATTAAAACTTCAGATTCTCCATTCCTTAAATTGTATTTGTGTAGCTTTTGAGTCCCATCTTTTTCCAAGCGAATGGCAGAAATAGCTTTTTGATTCGGGATTTTTAAAGGTGAATATTCACTACCTTCTGTAAGGTTTATAAAAATTTTTGAGTCGTAATTAATACTATATTTTACAATATCTGTTTGTCCGTTTCTAGTTCCAGCATATAAAATAGTATTATTATCCAGAAAAGAAGGTTGGTTGTCATAGCCTTCGTTATTTGAAATGTTTTTCATGTTTGTAAGTACAAACTTTCCATTATCAGTATTTAGATCAAACAAATAAACATCGGTATTGGGTTGAGAATAACTAGAAAGCGATGTTAAAAAAGACAATAATAGAATGGTACGTAACATATTCAAGCAAATTTATTGGTTAAAGTTAATCAATATGAGTGTAAAAAAAAACGCTTCAAAAAAATTGAAGCGTTTTTAACCAACCAACTTAAAGTCTAAAAACAATATTTGTTTTCAGCTTTAACTTTTTCAGCGACTTCCTTTCGTAAATCCACAATATCTGGGTAGTTTGTGTATTTGGTAAATCGCTTTAATCCCATTAGCATCATACGTTGTTCATCGCCTTCGGCAAACGAAATGATACTTTCTTTTCCTTTTTCCTCGATAATATCTACGGCATGGTACAAGTATAATTTTGACATTGCTATTTGAACAGATTGTGCGTCTTCTCCAAATCGTTTGGCATTCTTTTCTGTTCTTAAAATAGTAGATTCTGCCATATAGATTTCAATTAAAATATCTGCAGCTGCAATTAATAATTGTTGGTGTTCTTCAAGGTTTTGGCCATATTTTTGAACTGCACCTCCAGCAACCATCAAGAAAGTCTTTTTGAGTTTTTTGATTATTTCCTTTTCTTCTGAAAACAATTTGGAATAGTCAGGAGTATCAAACGATGGTATTCCCATCAGTTCTTCTTGAACCGCTTGAGCAGGTCCCAATAAATCCACATGACCTTTCATCGCTTTTTTAACCAACATACCAACACAAAGCATTCGGTTAATTTCATTGGTTCCTTCATAGATACGTGCTATACGTGCATCTCTCCAAGCGGACTCCATAGGTGTTTCTTCAGAGAATCCCATACCACCAAAAATCTGGATGCCTTCATCTGCACAGTTTTGTACGTCTTCGGAAACTGCTACTTTTAAAATGGAACATTCTATTGCATATTCCTCAACACCTTTAAGCTCTGCCTCCTGATGTGTATTACCTGCAGCAACTCTCATTGCAATTCTGTCTTCAATGTTTTTACCTGCTCTATATGTTGCAGATTCACCTGCATAAGCACTGGTTGCCATTTCTGCCAACTTTACTTTAATGGCCCCAAAATCTGAAATGCGTGTTTTAAACTGTTTACGCTCATTGGCATAATTTACGGCATAACCCAATATTCGCCTTTGTGAATCCAAACAGGCACCAGCCAATTTAATACGACCAACATTTAGTGCATTCATGGCTATTTTAAAGCCTTCGCCACGTTTGCCCAACATATTTTCTACTGGAACAACCGTGTCATTAAAGAAAACCTGACGGGTTGAAGAGGCACGAATACCTAATTTATGTTCTTCTTCACCCATTGTAATTCCATTTTCAGGATTGTTTTCAACAATAAAACCAGTGATGTTTTTATCATCTTCAATACGAGCAAAAACAATCATCAGGCTACAAAAACCTGCATTTGAAATCCACATTTTCTGTCCATTGATCTTGTATGATTTACCATTATCAGAAAGTGCAGCAGTTGTTTTACCTGAATTGGCATCACTCCCAGCTCCTGGTTCTGTTAAACAATAGGCTCCAAACCATTCACCAGTAGCCAATTTTGGAACATATTTAAGTTTTTGTTCTTCTGTACCATACAGAGTAATTGGCATGGTGCCAATTCCGGTATGAGCACCAAAGGCAGTACTAAAAGACCCTGTACCGCTTGAAATATAGTCGCAAACCAATAATGTAGAAACAAATCCCATTTCCATTCCACCATAGGCTTCCGGAACTGCAACACCTAAAAACCCAAGTTCACCAGCTTTTTGCATACATTCCTCAGTTAAAGCATAATCTTTAGCTTCAAAGCGAGGTTTATGTGCTATGATTTCACGGTCGTTAAATTCGATTACGGCTTCCTTCATCATATTTTGTTCTTCAGTAAAATCTTCAGGCGTGAATACGTCTTCACAATTTGTTTCTTTTACAAGGAATTGTCCGCCTCTTAAAATGTCTTTTTCTATTTTTTCAGTACTCATAAATTATAGGATTTAAGATTCAAGAACCAAGAACCAAGACTTATAAATTGAGTCCTGATTGAAATCTTGAAATCATTTTTTGTATTTGTTTTATTTTTTGTTCTAATTCTTTAAATTTTTCTTCTGATAAATAATTTTCGTTAAACGCGACGATTAATTGTGTTTCCCATTCAAAAGCGGAACCTAAACTATCTTCTAAATATTTATTAAAATGCTTGTCAGTACTTTTACTTGAACCTTCAGCCACATTTGATGGAATTGAAACTGCACATCTATTCATTTGACTAACTAAATTGAACCTTTCAAAATCAGGGAATGTTCTGGTAAGCTTGTAATTTTCACGCACGAGTTCAATCCCATCTTGCCAAATTTTTAGTTTCTTAAAGTTATGCATCTTAAAAAATCTTGGTTCTTGATTCTATCAGTCTTGGTTCTTAAGAAAGAAATTCAAATATCCCACAAGCACCTTGACCAGTCCCAACACACATGGTTACAGCTCCATATTTACCTTTCATATCACGTTTACGCATTTCATCAAAAAGTTGAACTGATAATTTTGCTCCAGTACAACCCAATGGATGTCCCAATGCAATGGCTCCACCATTTACGTTGATGATGTCCGGGTTTAACTGTAATTCGCGAATTACGGCTATTGATTGGGAAGCAAAGGCTTCGTTTAATTCAATCAATTCCAAATCAGCTTGTTTTAATCCAGCTTGTTTTAATGCCTTTGGGATTGCTTTTACAGGGCCAATTCCCATAATGCGAGGCTCCACACCTGCTGCTGCATAGTTTACTAATCGAGCAATGGGTTCAAGATTTAATTCTTTTACCATGTCTTCACTCATAACCATTACAAAAGCCGCTCCATCACTCATTTGTGATGAGTTCCCTGCAGTTACACTTCCACCTGCTGCAAATACAGCTCTTAATTTTGCTAAAGCTTCTTTACTTGTTCCTGCACGAGGACCTTCATCTTTTGTTACTGTATATGATTTTGTTGCTTTTTTTCCGTTAGCATCCACATAAGTTTGGTCAACCGTTATGGGTGCAATTTGATCTTGAAAACGATTTTCTGCTTGCGCTTTTAACGCCTTCATATGTGAATTGTATGCAAATTCATCTTGGTCTTCACGGGATACTTTAAATTGGTTGGCGACTGCTTCAGCCGTATTTCCCATTCCCCAATAATAATCTTCGTGTCCGGAATTAATGAGATCATAATTCAATTCTGGTTTAAACCCTGTCATTGGTACAGCGCTCATACTTTCTGCTCCTCCAGCAATAATGCAATCTGCCATTCCAGCTTGTATTTTTGCTGCGGCGATTGCAATGGTTTCAACACCTGATGAGCAAAAACGGTTAACCGTTACTCCAGGAACATCAACAATATCCAATCCCATTAACGAAATTAGACGTGCCATATTCAATCCTTGGGAACCTTCTGGCATGGCGTTACCAACAATCACATCGTCTATTCGAGTTTTGTCCAAATCAGGTAATTCATTCATCATGTGTTGAATGGTTTCCGCAGCCAATTCATCTGTTCGTTTAAATCGGAATACGCCTTTTGGTGCTTTACCAACTGCTGTTCTGTATGCTTTTACAATGTAAGCTTGTTTGCTCATAATAGTATTAAGATTTTAGTATGAAGTATTAAGACTTGCTTAATGATTTTTGAAGTGAATAATTCATTTTTGTTACTTCTAAAACTTCATTAATTATAGGTCTTACTTTTTCTTCTGTTATTAGATTTAATCTTTTAGATAAATATAATTGTGTTAATAATTCAAATGATGAACCGTTTGCAATTCCAAGAAATTGCCTGAATTCTCCATTGGTGTTTCTTCCAGCTCCTTCAGCGATATTAGAT